>JAADIP010000057.1:56809-71745 GCA_013151275.1 Calditrichota bacterium
CCGAGAAAAAAAATCCTGTTTCTGAAAAGCCCAAAAGCGAAAGGAAAAAGGTGGAATCCAATCCGCTCGATGAAATTAAAAAACTTGCGCGGGAAATAAAGAAAACGGTAAAGACTTCCGAAACGGCTTCGGCGCCGAAACCCGCGGCTGCCCAGCCCCAAAAACAAAAGCCAAAGCCAAAGCCAAAACCGAAGAAAAAAGAAGGCGTGGATATTTTGGTTGTGGAAGATTATCCCGTAACGCGGCTGCTCATTAAACGAATGTTGGAACGCCAAAAAGGATGGAAAGTGAGAGAAGCCGAAGACGGATTCAAGGCGCTTGAACAGGTGGAAAAACAACCTCCCGACATCATTCTGCTTGATTTGATGATGCCGAACATGGACGGATACGAATTTTTACGACATCTGCGCAACGATCCCGATACTGCGGAAGTGCCGGTGTTAATTATTACAAGTTTGAACGGCGCCGAAAACGAGCTTAAAGGATTTGAATTCGGAGCCGATGACTTTGTAACGAAACCGATCAATATGAATCTGTTAATCGCGCGGATTCAACGCCATTTATTAAGACATACATCGGAAAATGAAGATTCGGGTAAAATCGGTCAAGCCGCCGTTCCGGAAATAAAAAAAACCGTAACTCTTTCTTAACGCGGGATGTCTGTTGAAGCGGAAAGCGTATGTTAAAGATGGCTAAACCGGAGGAATAGATCGTGTCGGAGGCTTTTGTCATATTAATAGGGTTGGCTTTTGGCAGTTTTTTAAATGTTTGCGCCTATCGTATTCCCAGAAAAAAAACGTTGCTGTTTTCGCGTTCACAATGTCCGAATTGCGGTCATACGATACCGTTTTACTACAATATTCCTGTTTTGTCGTTCATTCTGTTAAAAGGGAAATGTCGCTATTGCGGCGAAAAAATTTCCTTTCAATATCCCATAGTTGAGCTGTTTACCGCTTTTATTACCTGGGCTTTGTTCGTGAATTTCGGGTTAACAGCCCAAACGCTTTTTTACGCGGTATTCGTGTATTCTCTGATAGTTATCGCCGTCATCGATATTAAGACGCATCTCATTTTGAACAAGGTCTTGATTGTTGTTTTGGTTTTGGGATTATTGATTAATTTTTTCGGCAGAGTCATTCCTTTTATTGATGCTTTGTTAGGAGCCGTGATCGGCGGCGGAGTGATGTTTTTGGTAGCTATTTTGGGCAACAGAATTTTCAAACAAGAAGCCATGGGAATGGGCGATGTAAAATTAGCTTTAGTCAGCGGATTTTTTTTAGGGTGGAAGTTAATTCTCTGGTCGCTTTATATCGGATTTGTGATCGCCCTGCTTTCTATAGGGGTGATATGGATTATTAAAAAGAAATCCGTTCCGCGGCACATTCCGATGGGTCCGTTTTTCGCGTCGGGTTTTATTCTGAATTTGTTTTACGGACAGCAATTGTTTGAATGGTATTTGGGACTTTTTAGTTGAGTAAAATTTAAAAGGGTGAATCATGCCAAATTATAAATATCGAGCTTATGATGCGGACGGGAAAATTATTGAGAGCACGGTTTTGGCGCGTGACGAAGAAGAGGTGGCTCGACAACTGGATGAGCTTAATTTGATGCCTGTTTTTATCGAAAAGCAGGAATCGAAAAAGCAGACCAAAAAAATCAAAATGAATATTAAAGACGATGTGGTCTTATTGTTCACAAAACAGCTTCATACCATGCTCAAAGCGGGTATTCCGATGTTGCTGGCGTTACAAACGGTAAAAGAACAGACAAAAGACGAAAATTTTAAGCAAATCGTAGAAACCATCCGCAGGGATATCGAGCAGGGAAGCAAGTTGTCGGACGCCATGAGCCAATTTCCCAAGGTCTTTTCCAGTATTTTTATCAACGCCATCAAGGTCGGCGAAATCAGCGGAACGCTTGAGGAATCTTTACTTTACATGCATCAGTTTATGGAAAAAGATTTACAGATACGCTCGGATGTAAAAAAAGCCCTGCGTTATCCGATGTTTGTAATTATCGGAATTATAGGCGCTTTTTTTGTCTTTGTCACTACCGTAATTCCCAATTTTCTGCCCATGTTTCAGGGAACCGGGCATGCGTTGCCGTTGCCCACCCGGATTCTTCTCGGCGTTTACACATTGATGACCGATTACGGATTAATATTGTTTATTGTCCTTGTCGTAACCACGGCTTCGCTTGTTTACTATTTTAAAACTCCCAAGGGAAGGTTTTTCCTCGATAAGAATCTGCTGAGATTACCGGTAATCGGCAACTTTTTGCAAAAGGTAATTGTCGCCCGATTCGCCCGTTTATTTTATACCATGAATCGCACCGGAGTCAATATCACCGAGACATTGCACATTATGCAAAAATCTTTAGGTAACATGGTTTATAATAAAGAAATAGAAACAGTCGCCGATAATATCATAAAGGGCGAGAGTATAGCCGACGCCTTAAGACGGAGTCGTTATTTCCCTGAATTACTTGTGGATATGGTGGCAATCGGAGAAAAATCGGGCTCTTTGGACGATATGCTGTTAAGCGTATCGAATTATTTTGAAGAAGAAGTGAATAACATGGTGCAAAACATGAGTTCTTTGATAGAACCGGTAATCACTATTGTTTTGGGAGGTATGATTTTATTGTTGGCGTTAGCGCTTTTTTTACCAATGTGGGAAATGATGAATTTACTATAAACATATTATAAACATAAACATATTATTGTCCAATTAAACAAAGGGGGTAACAATGCGTACCTTAAACAATCAAAAGGGTTTTACCCTGATCGAACTGGTAGTAGTGATCGTTATTTTAGGCGTTTTGGCTGCTATTGCAGTTCCGCGCTACCTGGATTTAACCAAGAATGCCAACGCCACAAGAGATCAGGCAAATGCCAAATCCATTGAAGCTGCCATAATGATGTACTTTGCCAATCAGGTAATGGCAACTCCGACTTACACATTGAAAGATGCCGTTAAAGCATATAATGCAGATCCGGGATCATTTTTCACCGACGGCAAAGTGCCTAAAAAATCGGATGGGAGCAATTTTACCGTCTCGGTGACTTCCAGCGGCGCGCTTGAAGTAAAATAGCTTCTTTATTGAAGACTGTGAAATCGTATTTATCACATTCGATTTCACAGTCTTTTTATTTAGGTTGGCAAGATGTTATTTAGATCCATGAAAACACTGACGGCGCATCCGAAATCCCAGAAGGGATTAACGTTAATCGAATTAATTGTGGTGCTTGTAGTGATCGGTATTATTTTTCCGACCATTTTTTCCCTGGCGGGAGTGTTTTCGGTTAAAGCCACGGAATACATGCTGATGCAGGAAGCGAACTATTTAGCCGAAATGAAAATGGAAGAAATTATTGGATTTAAAACGTTAAATTGGGATTGGTACAAAAGAATAAACAAATTTGTAAAAACCGAATCCCTGAGCAGGGGATTTCAGCGAACCGTTTCCGTTAACAAACTGAAAAATTGGGGAAAAGCCGGAATCGACTATTGGGAAGTGACGGTAACGGTTACCCATCCCAAACTGAAAAAAGGTGTAAATCTTGCGGTTCGCTTAACTCAATATTATGAAAATACGCCTTAATAGCGGATAATGCCATGAACAAAAAAGAATATATCGCAGAGATTTATAAAAAGGAAAGGGGTTTTTCCCTTATCGAGCTGATTACTGTGATTGTTCTCATAGGAATAATCTCCGGCATAGCTTACGGGGTTATTTTACTCAATGCCCGAACCTTCAAAACGCTTTCCGATCAGATTTCGACTCGTTGGGATGTCAGGAAAGCGCTTGACATTTTGCGCGAAGATTTGCAGGAACTGGAGCCGAAAAAAATTTTTGCTTTATCAAAAGGAAAAAACGCAGGCAAAAAATTATTCTTTAAAAATCGGGAAGGGGATAATATACGCTATTTGTTAAGCAACAAACAATTGAAAAGAAGATTCGGTTCAAAGAAATGGGATGTATTATTAAATAGCGTTCAGGAAGCGCCTTTTGAATTTCTGGACGGCTCTATGAACCCAACGACGAAAAAAGATGAAATTGCCTACATTCGCGTTAAATTGGTTGTTGATAACGGTAATGATAAAATTTCGATGAGTGATTTATTCTTTTTGAGAAACACGGCAACAAATGATAGCGGAGGTGTGAAAAAGGGCAAAAAAGATGATGATGACGACGATGATGATCACGGAAAAGATAAAGACGACCATGATAAAAAGTGTGAGGGCGGTCATGGGGGAAAAATGCATGGCTCCTCTTAAGATGATGATCCCCAAAAAGAGACGGTCATGATCGTAAAACGGGTTTGAAATCGAACAAGGATTTCACCATGAGTAATAAATCAATTCTTACTAATCAGCGCGGTGTTATTTTATTAAGCTTATTAATTTTTATCTTTTTTATGGGCATGATCATCTTAAGTTTACTGACGTTATTAACAGCCGAGGCAAGACTTCAGGTCCTTGACATAAATAAAAAACGAGCTTTATATGCCGCACACTCGGGCATCGAATACGCGATGCGAAGCATTAACGAATATGCGGTGACCAATAGTAATTTATTTGCCTTAAATAATTATCAGGAAGATATCAAAACCGGAAGCGGAACCCATTGTATTGTAACAATCCAGACCAACGGAAAGGACAAACTGGTTATAAAGGCGGTGGGCTATAGTAAAAATTTTACCAAAGTAATTGAAAAACGTGTTGACTATATCGATATTGCTCAATGGGCGGTTTATGCTACGGGAAAGGTAAAGTATATTAAAACCATACCCTCCGGTAAAATTTATCAAAATGCCAAATATCTGCCGTTGTTTGACAAAGACTATCTGATTAAACTTGCTAAACCGAACAATTACTACCCTTCCAATTTATATTTAAACAGCGTTTTCAGTTTTATAAAAGATATAGCGTTTGTCGAAAAAAACCTGACCTTTGGCGTTTTTAACTGGATGAATGTGGGAAATTTTGTCGTGGGCGGTAATGTCCGCATCAAATCGAGTTGGTTGATATTCGGGAGTACAAGCGGTACAATCTACCAATTTAATCCGAACAGCCAGTTTTTATGTGAATGGCAATTTATCTGGCGTTCGCTCAACGGGGGAATTATTACCAACGGAAATGTCATCGGCACCAATAAACCGTTTTTCTCGTTCAGGTTCCGGGTTTATTATAATCGATCAAAAATTACAAGTTTGCTGCGATATTCCGTAAACGGCGGACCTTTAATTTATAATTCGGCTCGGTTGATTATATACTAAGTGTGAAGGATTAAAGATCAATGAAGGATTCAGGAAAAAAGGAAAGTGCGAAAAAAAATCTCACACCGAAAGCGACCACTGCCACCCCTAAGAGTAATTCTTTAAATAAAAATTTAAAGAAAAAACCTCAACAAGAAAAAAGAGCTAATACTGTTTTAATTCCCGTAAAAAGTTTTACCTGTAATTTTTACCAACCCCTTCCTTTGTTAAAGCGGTTAAATAGCCGGCGTTGCCTTGCCCTGGATATCGATGTGGACAAAATCCGATATATCGTGGCTCAGAAATCCGGAGACTTTGTTAAGGTAAAGCAATGGGGAATGCAAAAATTCCCTCAGGAAATCACGCATCGGTTCAGGGCGTTGCAGATTTCTCTTGAACATTTGAAAGAAAAACTTTATAAACCCGGCACCGAAGTTCGCGTCAGTATTTTCAGTACGGACTTCATGATTAAGCATGAAATATTTCCCTACATGAAAAAGAAGCGCGACCTGGAACGAGCTATCTTTTATAAATACAGAAACGAGCTGAAACACTTTAATGATGATCAACTGGTTTGGGGTTACGATATTTTAGATGAGTTCGAAGAGCAGGGAATTAAAAAAGTACGGGTTCACATGGTATTTGCTCCGAAAGATGCCATCAACCGTTATATTTATATTTTTGAACATCTGAAACTTCCCGTGGAACAACTGATCTCAAGACCTGCCGGATTGCTGGCGGCTTATGAAAAAATGATCGAGGTTCCCAAATCCGATCTTCTTATTAATATTTCTTACGACTTTACACAGGTTTGTTATCTCAAAAACGGAAATCTGGAATATATCCGAAACCTTGGCATTGGCGCTCACAATCTGGAAATAACCATCAGGCAAGACGGAAAAGTGTCGCCGGATTTTGACGCCGAAGGGTTCGGAGATGTCAAGTCGATTGACGAACAGGAAAGCATTTTAAGAAAACGCTTATTGGAAAAGCTGAAAGATTTAAAGGTAAAGCAAAATCCTGTGCTGCATACGTTTTTCTCCGAAATTTTGCGTTCCATCGCTTTTATTCAGGGACACGATCGCCGAAATTTTATCGATCGTATTTTATTGACGGGTTACGGAATACAAAAAGAGAGTCTTATACCTTATCTGAAAAATCGGTTAAACATGCCGATCTTTATTATTTATCCGGAATTAGATAACAGACCTCCGGAAGAGCAAATTAAATTCGGCGAATTTTTTACAACCATCGGAACGTCAATTCAAAAGTATCAGGGATTTAACCTGATCCCCGAGAGATTCAAGGAAAAGTTACTGTTTCGCCGCCTGGGACGCTGGTTATATTTTATCATCTTTCTGACGTTTATCATCGCCGGCTATTTAAGTTCTCTCCAGTACAAAGTAATCGACAGACAAGAAGCGATGTTGGAAAAACAAAAACAGGAATATCTGGCGCTTAATCCCTATGAAGAATCATATAATAAAGTAATTCAACTGATCGGAGACGTGCAAAAAGAAAACGCGAGTTTACAAAGTCAGGTGGAAACAAAACCGCCGATCATAGAAATAATGCGTCTTTTCAGTAATTTGACCCCTAAAAATATTCGCTTTAATGCGTTTGTGTTCCAGAAACTGCAATCCGGCGGTAAATTAGTTAATGAAAATGAGCAGGAAAATTTGCCGGAGTATTCCGTGACCATTGAAGCCGAAATCAAAGGCGATTTTGTAAACGGCGATGTGGAATTGATTAATTTTATAAACAGTCTGGACAATTTAAAATTCTTTAAATCAATTAATATAGATCATAAGGAACGGAATCAGGCGCAGCAGTCGATAAACTTTGGTTTAACTTTAACTTTTTAAGGATCTGATTTACGATGAGTAAAAGAAGATTTTTTGTTACGCTCGGAATTTATATTGTACTTGTTTTTTTGTGGTACGGCTTTATTTATGTGCCTCAATCGGAAAGACTGAATCAAATTAATATTGAACTGAATAATATCGCCCAGAAAGTAATGATGGCAAGGAACGCGCAGATTAACCTCGATATGATGAAAAAACGCTTTGAAGAAGAACAAAAGCGTTTGGAGCAGGAACAGTCAAAATTTATTAAAAGAGATGAATTGGGTAAGGTAACAAAAGCGCTTAGTCAATTGGCGAATCGATATAATTTAAAGTTGGTTGATTTTTCGCCTGGTTTAAAAAATTATTTTGAAGTAAAAGAAGGAAGAATTGTTCCCTTGCCCCTGAGCATTACGTTAATCGGCAGATATGTTCAGATCGGAAAGTTTATTGAAGAGTGGAACTCGCTGCCGTTTTATCTGATCCCTCAGGAATTAACTTTGGAGCGGCTTGATAAAAACGGATACGATTTGCAGGCTGTAATAGAAACAAAATTATACACATGGAACGAATAACCATGGAAAAAGTCAAATTAACAAAAAGTCAAAAAATTTTATTCGCCGTATTGGGCGTTGTGCTGGCATTCGCGGCTTTTGATTTTCTTTCCAATAAAGATACCTACATGAGTTTTTACGCAAAAGAAAATCAGGAGGCAACCGCAACCGCTCAACAAACCGAAAAAAAGAATAAAAGCGAGAAAGATCAATTACAAACCAGTCTTATTTCAAGTTGGGGCAGCGATCCCTTTCTTCGCCAACAGGTCGTAGTTGCAAAAAGACGCTCAAGAAAAAAGGTAAAACGACCGACATTTAAATTGAAAGCGATAAGCTACAGGGCGGAAGGCTCCGTGGCTTTGATAAACGATCGCGTTGTTAAAGTCGGAGATGTCCTCAGCGGATACAAAGTGCTTAAAATAGATTCAAGACAGGTTGTTTTGTGGAATGGCAAAAACCGTATCGTTTTAAAATTGACGAACATGTAAGGAGTCCATTGATGAGAGGATTTTCAAAGTTTGTGCAAATTTTTTTAATATTGGTCATTTCCGCGTCTTTTTCGCGAGCGGGAGATATTGATCGTATTCTCGAACAAAGGGTGTCTCCTACGTTTTTGGGAGTAAAACTTAACGACGCTTTGCGGTTGTTTGCCCAGCAAAATCATTTCAATTATGTTTTTACCGGAAACGGAAAAGAAATCATAAATATTCGTTTAACGAATATTCCGCTGAAATCCGCTCTTGAGTATATGCTAAAACCAAACGGATATCATTATATCATTAAAGGCGACGTAATGATCATCAAGCCTTTAAAGCAAAATATGTACGGAGAATTAGTCACTCAAATATACCATTTGCAATATGTTGACGCCTTGAAAATTAAAAACACAATAACCACATTTCTCTCGCCCAAAGGCAAAATAGAGGTTCTCTTAACAGACAGGCAGGGCGACAAAGACGAAGACCGTTCGAATATTCTGATTGTTTCGGACCTGAAGGAAAATCTGGAGATCATCAATAAAATTATTGAGAAACTGGATCAACCTTCAAAACAGATTCAGATCGAAGTCCGCCTGATAGAGACCCTGGTGGGCGGAGAAAAACGATTGGGATTAAATTTGCCCAAATCGATTTCGGCTTCCGTGATGGGAGCGGAAACAACGGCTCCCATTACCCAAACGGCGCAATCCGGAACGGGCGGACAACAGACTCTTTTATCCGCCTGGTATCAGCTCCCCGAGGGTCCGCAGGAGCTGAATCTCGGTGTGTTAACTTTCGATCGCCTGAAGGCTACGCTCGATTTATTAGCCAGCGACAATAAGTCCCGGTTAATCTCCAATCCGCGGGTTATTACCTTAAATAATCAAAAAGCGATTATTCGGATAGGTACAACGGTTCCCATTCCGGAAATATCGCGCGGCATTTCCGGCGATCTGTATTCCTATAAGGAAAAAGATGTCACCATGAGTCTTGAAGTAATCCCTGTAGTGGGAGACGATAACCGGATTTCTTTGAAAATTCATCCGGTAATGCAGGAGATAATCGGCTATGTCGGTCCGGCGGAAGCTCCGCAGCCCATTATTTCGATCAGGGAAGTAAGAACTTCGGTTGTGATAAACGACGGCGAAACGGTGGCTATCGGAGGTCTGGTTAAAGAAACCACTTCCGAGCAGGAAGAGCGAATCTGGCTTTTGGGCAGAATTCCGATTTTGGGCTATTTATTTAAACACAAAACCATTAAGAAAGAAAAAAGCGATCTTTTGATTTTTATTACCAGTAAAATTCTCGAAGAAAAATAAAAGAGTAGCAGCGATGCCACAAACAAGATTTGAACAGATATTACGATTTGCCGTTAAACAAAACGCATCGGATATCCACTTTAGCAGCGGGATGCCTCCCATTGTACGGTTGGTGGGCGAATTGAAACGGGTGGATTTGCCGGTAATTAAAAAAGAAGAGTTGCAAAGTTTTATTTATCCCTATCTGCGCAAAGAACAAATACAGCAACTGGAATTAAAACAGGAAGTCGATTTATCGATTTCGCTGGAAGGCGTGAGCCGGTTTCGTGTGAATGTTTACAAACATCTGCGGGGATTAAGCGCTTCATTCCGCGTTATTCCCAATCATATCCGCACTTTGGACGAACTGATGATGCCTCCGGTTCTGAAAGAAGTAATTCGCCATCGTAAAGGCTTGATATTGGTAACGGGACCCACCGGCTCCGGAAAATCGACCACATTAGCGGCAATGATAGATGAGATCAACCGCACCCGAAGAGAACACATTATCACCATCGAAGATCCGATCGAATACGTTCATGAACCCAAACAGAGTCTGATTCATCAGCGGCAGATTAATGTTCACACGTCGGATTTTGCTTCCGCCTTGCGCAGCGCTTTGCGTGAAGACCCGGATGTGATTTTAGTGGGTGAGATGCGCGATCTCGAAACTATCACCAACGCGTTGCACGCCGCGGAAACGGGTCATCTTGTTTTTTCCACTTTGCATACAAATTCGGCGGGTGAGACCATCGATCGTATAATAAATGTTTTTCCTTCCGAACAACAGCAGCAAATCCGAATAATTCTTGCCGGCGCATTGATTGCCGTAATCGCGCAGCGTCTGATAAAACAGGCGCATCGAGCCGACCGGATTGCGCTGATGGAAGTATTGGTCGGCACGCCCGCTGTGCGTAATTTGATTCGCGAAGGGAAAACACATCAAATCGAATCTGTCATCCAGACCGGTTCCGAGTTCGGAATGCGGACGTTTCAGAAAAGTCTGGATGAGCTGCGTCAACGTAATTTAATACCACCCGATATGATTAGAGTGGATTTTGTTTAGTTATAAGGAGGACGTGTGCGAAGCTTAATATTTTTGTTAATCGTTATCCTGATTGCGGGATGTACCACGGCTACAAAGGATAACTCGGCAATTTTAAAGGGTAATGTTTATTATTTTGATCAGAACAGAGTCGCTCAACCCATCGAAGGCGCTCTGGTAGTGGCAAAAGGTTATTATTTGCAGACCAAAACCGACGCATCCGGCGCGTACAGTCTTTCCGTTGAATCCGAAGAAGAGACCTTTGATGTGGAACTGGAAGCCAGTAAAGTAGGATTTGACGCCGCCAGCGTGACCGTATCCGCTCAAAAAGGAAAAACGACCTTTGTGCCGGACATAACCCTGAACAAAGTCTTCCCGGATACTTTGATCAATCCCACCGATACTTTGCGCGCCAGCGGTCCGGCTAAACACATTACGGTTTTCCGCCAAACCACGGATCACATTTACATAAAAAGCTCGGGACTCACGGAAACCGCGGTGATCAATTTTGTGGTTACCGACGCCAAGGGCGTAGCCCTCGATCAAGATCACAAGGTTACAGTGGAGTTTTTTATTTTAAACGGTCCCGACGGCGGCGAGTACCTCTATCCCGAATCGATGGAAACGCAAAACGGATACGTTTACACCATATTAAACAGCGGCACCATCGCAGGACCGGTTCAAATTCAGGCTCAGGCGCAGGTGGGCAGCGAAGTGATCCGTTCGCTTCCTATCCGAATCGCCATTCACGGCGGGCTGCCCGATCCCGAACATTTTAGCGTGGTTACGGAAAGGGTTAATATCGCCGGGCGCGCTCATTTTGGCATAATAGATCAGGTGACGGCGTTCGTGGGCGATAAATACAGTAATCCCGTTGCGCCGGGCACGGTGGTCTATTTTGCCAGCGATTATTGTATTGTCGAAGGATCGGCTGTTACTAACGATATGGGCGAAGCGACTGTACGATTTATAAGCGCAGCTCCGTTGCCGCCTTATCCGCTGATCAATCCTTTTGCGGTTATTACCGCTTACACTTTTAGCGACACTCTGGGTGAAAAACAGTTAAGCACGCAAACCAGCGTTCTTTTGACGGACGTTGTGGCTCCCATTGAAGTTGATCCCTCTTCTTTTACCTACACCGATTTGAATCAACCGGTGGAATTTAATTACCGCGTCCATGATATTTGGGGCTATCCGTTGGTGGCTGAAACGAAAATCACGGTAGAAGCAACGGACGGACAGTTGTTCGGAGATACCAAAATCGAATTAAGGGACGCGCAAGCCTCGGGACCCGGGACCACCGATTTCAATTTTGCCTGGGCACCGGGCGACAGTTTAAAAGCGCCGCAGGTTTACATTACCATAACAGTTGATTCTCCGCCGGAAGGAAACGGCTATACTTCCACTTCGATTATCGGCAGCAAAAAAACCGAATAGATACTCTCAAAAGGGGGCAAACGCCCCCTTCTTTTTTTGAATTTCAGTTAGTTAGGTTTAATAACTAATTGCCCATATTTGCATTTAATCTTAAGATAATCAACAATATATATTTAAAAAATCTTTTAAAAATTTTTATCATTTTTGAGTTGTAGTTAACATTTTTCTGTTGTAAATTAAACGTACTTTCAAAACTTTTTATTAAACCTCGTTTATTCACAAACTTCAGGAGGGTTCTATGAGGAACTATGTTACCTTTCTCAGCATTCTGCTCCTGCTTGTTTCTTTTTCACAGGCAGAGTGGAAGGTTTTGCATTCGTTTGGACCGGAGGGGGAGTCCGGTCAATTCGCTGCAGTGGACAGCGAAGGTAAACTTTGGGTTACCGATTACGGAACGCCCGGTTCGCCTTCTGTCCGTGTATTCAATGCTGATACTACAGAGGCTGCTTTCAGTCCCGTTACAAAGGGTCTTGATGAAACCGGAACCGAGGTTGATATTCAAACTCCGGGCGGCGTTGCCGTTTTCGGAGACACTGTCTATGTGATCAGCTACGGAAACAAAAAGGTGCTGCGCTTTTTAAAGGACGGCACCGCGTTGAACGGATGGGCGTTATCTTTTAGCCCGGGCGATATTGCAATTGACGCGGACGGTCATGTCTTTATTGTTCACAAAGTGGAAGCCATGTTTTCTGTGTTTGATATTAAAGGAAATGAATTAAAAGGTTCCCCGTTCGGCACCGCCGGCTGGCATATTAACCGGGGAATCGGAGTTACAAGCGACGGATCAAAGGTGTTTTTGGCTGACGAAAGCTCCGATGTTATCGCGCTCTGGGAAGGTTCTTTCATCGGCGACGATTCCACCCATTTCGAGAAATCGACCGATTTTATGACCGGTTTGAATAATCCTTCCGCTTGCGAGATTGACCCGGACGGCAATATCTGGATTTCCAACACCGGCAATAACGAAGTGTTGGTTGCCGATATGAGCGGTAATGTGCTCGAAACCTTGTCGGGATTAAACACTCCGCGCGGTTCCGCTTTTGATTTTGCCAATAATTTTGCCTATGTAATTCATTTTACCTCCGCCCACAAAATGGTTACAAAATTGCAGTATATTCCCGAGGTAACCATTGCGGATATTCAACGCACCCCCGATGAGGGAGCGGGTCCCTCTCCGTACGTCGGTCAGGTTGTAAAAACCTGGGGTTTTGTTACGGCAACCACAGGCAGCGGCTATTACCTGCAGGATGCCGCCGGCGCCTGGAACGGTATTTATGTTTATGACAAAACCAACAAACCGGCTATCGGCGATAAGGTATCTATGGAAGCCGAAGTAGCCGAATACTATGATCTGACAGAACTTAAAAACGTTGACGCGTTTACTGTTTTAAGCAGCGGTAATCCTGTGGAAGCCGCTATTGTTCCTTCCGGCGATGTGCCGCAGGAAATGTACGAAGGCGTGCTGGTACAGGTTAAAGATGCCACCTGCACAAATCCGAATTTGGGCTATGGCGAGTGGGAAATCGATGACGGCAGCGGACCCGTCAGGGTTGACGATGCTATTTACAAATTTAGCCCCGATTCGGGCGTCCAATACGACGTGACCGGTGTGGTTACTTACAGCTACGGCAAATACAAAATTTTACCGCGCGACGAGGACGACATTGTTTCGTTGACCGTTCCGCCGGTAACGCCGATCGACTTCTGGAAAACACGCCTTCATTTTGGTCCTACCAATGAAGCCGGTCAATATGCCGCGGTTGACGCCGAAGGCAAATTGTGGGTTACCGATTACGGTTCACCCGGCGCGCAACAGGTCGTGGTTTTCAATCCCGACACCACGCAGGCTGATTTCAGCCCCATTACCAAAGGTCTTGACGAAACCGGCGCGGAAGCTTCTATTCTGCATCCCGGCGGCGTCGCTTATTACGACAGCATTATTTATGTGATCAGTTATGACAATAAAAAAGTTTTCCGTTTTAAAATGGACGGAACGCCGTTAAACGGATGGGCTTTGAGCTTTAGTCCCGGCGATATCGATATAGACGGCAACGGCTTTGTTTATATCGTGCATAAAGTGGAAGCTATGTTCTCGGTTTTTGATCAGAACGGAAACGAATTAAAAGGTTCGCCGTTCGGCACCGCAGGCTGGCATATCAACCGCGGCATCAGCGTCACCAAAGACGGTAAAAAGGTCTTTCTGGCTGACGAATCCAGTAATGTTATCGCCATGTGGGAAGGCGGAATAGTTGGCACGGATTCTTCTCATTTTGAAAAGGGCGCCGATTTTATGACCGGTTTAAACAAACCTTCCGGCTGTGAAATCGATGCCGCCGACCGCATGTGGATTTCCAACTGGGCGGAAAACGAAGTTATTATTACCGATTTAAACGGCGATGTAAAACAGAGAATTACTATGGAACGCCCGCGCGGCGTAGCCGTGGATTATACCAATAAAGTCGCTTATGTCATCCATTTTACGGGTATGCACAAGATGGTGACCAAGCTCACCGAAGGTATGCCCAATACTCCGATTGCCGATGTAAAAGTTGATGACGACGGCGATTTTATCCCGGATCGTCTGGGCGAAACGTTTGAGGTTCAGGGTATTGTTACCTCCGTTAATTATAGCGGCTCTGGTACGCAGTACTTTATTCAGGATACCAGCGCGGGAATCAATTTGTACAGCGGTTCCATGCGCTATGAATTGAATATCGGCGATGAGGTGCTGGTTAAAGGAAGCCTTACTCAGTATCGCGGATTAACCGAAATCGAACCGGATGATATCTGGGTACAAAGCACCGGCAATGTTGTTGTTCCCAAGAAGATCAAAATTGCTGACATGGGCGAAGAATTGGAAGGTATGCTGGTTGAAGTTGACAGCATCTGGATGGTTGATCCTTCGAAATGGCCTGCGGAAGGCAGTAACGGTTCCGTTTACGTTACCGACGGTACGGATACGACGTACATTTTTGTCGATAAGGATACAGATCTTGACGGTTGGAATCCTCCGCAGTCG
>JAADIP010000057.1:71856-78355 GCA_013151275.1 Calditrichota bacterium
ACTATGATCGATTTCGGCGAAGTGGCGATTAACGGATCGAGCACAGAATCGGTTATCTTTAAGAATATTAGCGATGATCCGGTGGTTATCGATACGCTAACATTCGATTCCGAATTTTTTATGACCACCTTAACCAAGGATACAACCATTGAAGCTCGTGATTCCGTCGTGATTCCGATTACCTTTTTACCGATTGACGAAAGCGAAGTCACGGATATGCTCACCATTCACACCGGATTTGGACAGTACAAAGTAGAGCTGAAAGGAAAAGGTTTTGTATTGTGGCCCTTAGCCTGGAGAATTCACGCGGATTCGTCGAATGCGGACTGGTTCTTTAAGAAAGATGACGAAGAAAACAAAGTACGCGGCATGGCTTACAATCGTTTGAACAATCATCTTTACGTGGTCAGCCGTGTAGGCGGAACCTTTGTTTATGTTCTGAATGCCGCAACCGGCGACACCGTCGGCAAATTGAACACCGAAGGTATTTCGGGCGGAACTTATCCCATTAATCTGATTGCCGCCACAAAAGACGGACAAATTATAGTCGGCAACTTAGCCGCCTGGGGTGGTCAGCAATTCAAGCTCTATTACTACAAAAACGAAAAAGACATGCCTCATGTGATTTTTGACGGCACGTACGATGATTTCGGCGGACGGGTCGGCGATGCTCTGGCGGTTTCCGGAACCGGTAAAAATCTGACGGTTTATATCTCGGGTTCTAATAACGACAAGATTCATACGCTGGTAACCACAGACGGCGAAACCTGGACCCGCGGCGACGATATTCCGTTGCCCGAACCCAACGCCGCTCGTTACGGCATTGCTCCGGTCGATGATGCCGGAAATTATCTGTTCATCAACGGAACGGTTCCTCCGAGATACATCAAACGTGACGGCACGGTATTATATACGTTTGACGTTTCCGAAATACCTTCCGGAACAAGTATTAATTACTTTGAGGTAAAGGTTCCGGGCGATAAAGTAAGAAGATTTGTCGGCATTACCGACGCCTTCAGTTCCGGTACAACGGTTATCGAACTACTGGGCGAACCGGGTGAAAATCTGTGTTCCACAATTGACGTAATCGATGCGCCGACCGATGATTATGCCGTAAATGCCAACTTAAACGCCACCGGAATGGCTGCCTACAACAGCATCGATAACATGCTGATCGAGTTGATTACCAATAACGGTATTTCCGCTTACAGCATGGATGTGGTGGTACCGGATGCGATTAAAGACATCATGATGCTGGTTGAAATGAATGAAGGATTTGAAACAACCGAGGTCGGACAGATTCCCGAGGGCTGGCTGGCTTTTGCCGATAGCGTTGAATTGGGCGATCCGACGCCTGCCTGGAGGGTTAGCGATTATAATCCTTATGAAGGCGAGCATAATATGTACATGCCCAATTACAATACCAAGTCCCGTTGCTGGCTTGTTACTCCGGCTATCAGTCTGAAAACGGATAAAAAGTATCTCGCTTTCTATGTCAAAGATGACTTTAACACCGCCGCAAATGATTTCGGTTCCAAACTGACGGTTCTGGCTTCCACAAAATCACAGGATAATCCCGCTGATTTTGAAGTGGTTGAAAGTTTTGACGAAAACGAATTCTACGACGTATGGCTGATGAAATCGGTTGATCTGTCTGAGTTTACGGGCGATTACGTCTATGTGGCGTTCATGGTCAAGAACTTTGGCGATCCCGATAATCCGAACGCCGGCGGCGACAACTGGCAGATCGATAACGTAATGCTGACCGACACCCTGACCGCGATTGCCGGAAATAATAATGCTATTCCGGATCGTTATGAACTGAGCCAGAACTATCCGAATCCGTTCAACCCGACGACCAAGTTCAACCTGGCTCTGCCGAAGGCTGGTAAAGTTCAAATTACCATCTACAACACTCTGGGACAGAAAGTCCGTACGCTGTTCGACGGTGATTTACCGGCTGGTGTTCATAAGTTTGAATTTGACGCAGCAGGTCTCTCTTCGGGTGTTTATTTTTACCGTGTGAAGGCAGATCATTTTTCCACGACCAAGAAGATGGTTCTGATGAAATAATTTTTGAATGCAGACTTACTGCAAATATGCCGGTGTGAGCAATCACATCGGCATATTTTTATGATTTGAGCAAGGGAATGCTAATTTGAAATGATCGAAAGAAAAGGAAAGCTGGACAGGTGATTCGTTTTGGTACGGATGGCTGGCGAGATATTATTGCAGAAAATTTTACTTTTGAAAATGTAGGACGTGTTGCTCAGGCTTTAGCTCTTACTTTAAAGCGGAAGCGGCAGGTTAATAACGGTATTGCAGTCTCTTTTGATACGCGTTTTCTTTCCGATCGTTTTGCCGAACATTTCGCCACTGTGCTGGCAAGTAATGAAATTCCCACCTATCTTAGTAAACGCTTTACCCCCACCCCGGTATTATCATTTATCGTTAAAAAGAAAAATCTGGACGCCGGAGCGATGATTACCGCGAGCCATAATCCATATTACTACAACGGTATTAAATTTAAGGCTTCGTACGGTGGTCCGGTTTTAGAAGACTTTACCCGCAAAATCGAAAAAAATTTAATAAACAGCCCGATAAAAATTGATTTGAAGCGGGTAAAACAGTTTTTGGTTATTACGGATTTTTCCGAAGAATATTTCGACCATCTGAAAAACTATATAGATTCGGAGAAGCTCTCCCGTTATAACGGAAAAATTGTTTACGATGCCATGCACGGCTGCGGCATCGGCTTTTTGGGCAAAATATTAAAAGAATTTAATTTAGACGTTGACTATCTACATCATGATGAAAATCCCTTGTTTAATCGCAAACATCCGGAACCCATTCCCGAAAATCTGCAGGAATTACAGAAAACGATCGTTGAGAATAACGCTCAAATCGGTTTTGCCACCGACGGCGACGCCGACAGATTCGGGGTTCTAAACGAAAAGGGACGCTTTGTTCAACTGCACGATTTAATGCCTTTGTTATTCGAATATCTGATTCGGGAGCGCGGCATGGACGGCGATGTTGTGCGCACAACCTCCATGTCGGAAACGATTGATCGTCTGGCGCCGGAGTACGGTAAAAAGGTGTACGAAGTTCCGGTGGGTTTTAAAAACGTAACCGAGTATATGATAAAAGAAAATATTCTAATCGGCGGCGAGGAAAGCGGCGGTTTCGGCTTTATGAACCATATCCCCGAACGTGACGGTATTTTGTCGTGCCTGTTAACCGTTGAAATGCTGGCGACATATCAAAAATCAATTTCCGTACTTGTTCGGGAATTGCGGAAAAAATACGGCTCTTTCCATTATTTGAGGATTGACCGTTATTTCGATTCGGACCTTTTGAAATCCAATCTCCGGCGAATCAGACAAAACCCTCCCGAACTTATCGCCGGACAAAAGATAGATCGCGTAAACTTGATTGACGGTATTAAATTTTACTTTAATTCGGGAGTTTGGATGCTCATTAGAGTGTCTCAAACCGAACCTCTGGCAAGAATTTATGTAGGCGGTCCCGATGCGGACCAGGTTAAAAAAATTATTAAAGCAGGAGAAAAATTGATCGTCTCCGGTCAAACCAATTGAATAGATTTAATCATTAAAAGCAGAACGAAAAATGAGGTAAGGACAGGACAGTGAATAAATATGGAAAATTCTCGAAAGATCGAAAAGAATTTATCATAACCCGACCCGATACGCCTGCTCCCTGGGTAAATTATTTGTCTAACGGTCGTTACAACGGATTGATTTCTCACACGGCGGGCGGCTTCAGCTTTTACCGGTCTCCGAAAGACAGTCGCATCACCCGATGGCGTTATAATTCCCTGCCTGCGGATCGTCCCGGGCGCTATCTTTATATTCGCGATGAAAAAGACGGACATTTCTGGTCGCCTACCTGGCAGCCCACTTTTACCAGATTAGATTCCTATGAATGCCGTCACGGACTTTATTATACGCGCATTCGATCGCTTTATCGCGGGCTGCATCATGATTTGTTGTATTTTGTTCCCGAAAATGACGACCTTGAAATCTGGCATGTTCGTCTGCAAAATCAATCCGAACGAACGTTGCATCTTAAACTTTTTGCTTTTGTGGAGTTGTGTCTCGGTCACGCTCTGGTCGATCTCATTAATCAACCCAACGATCAACATTTTAACGAGGTCTTTTTCGATTCGCACAATCGGATTCTCTTTGCTTCAAAACGCTATTGGGTTCGCTACGGCGGACCGACGGTAAAGCAAGCCAACGAAGCCTGGGATCGTTACGTGTTTTTCAGCTCTTCTTTAACAATTGAAGGCTGGGACGGCAGCAAAAATCTGTTCATCGGTCGCTGGCGATCCGAAGAAAATCCGATAGCCGTGGAAAAGGGACAATGTTTTAATTCGGAAATTACCTCCGGCGACGCAGTGGGCGCTTTGCAGATGGGAGTGGTGATCGAACCCGAAAAAACGGCGAATTTTGTGATTTTGCTGGGCGTTGTGCCAAGAGAACAGCGCCGGGAAAAGGCTGCCGAAATCGTCAACAAATATCGCGATCTTTCGATGGTTAACTATGAATTCGACAAATTGCGGGATGACTGGAACGAATATTTGAATCACGTACAGGTGCAGACTCCGGACGATGACATGAACACCATGTTAAATGTCTGGAATCAATACCAAACCTCGGTAACATTCAGGTTTTCCCGCGACGCTTCATACTATCACGGCGGATTGCTGTTCGGCAGGGGGTATCGTGATTCCTGTCAGGACATTATGGGACCGGTGATTCCGCGACCCCGGTGGGTTAAAGAGCGTATTCTGGAAATGAGCAGGTATCAGTTTGCCGACGGAAGCACATTTCATCTCTATTATCCGTTGTCCGATAGCGGCGAACGCACGGGACATTCGGACACTCCCCTCTGGCTGCCGTTGGCGATTATGGTGTATTTAAAAGAAACCGGCGATTTTAATTTTTTAAATCAAAAAACTTCTTTTTACGATTCGGGCGAAGCGACTATTCTGGAACATCTTTTTAAGGCGATCGATTACTCGTTAAGCCAATTGACGGATCGCTATTTGCCGAAATTCGGACCCGGCGACTGGAACGACACGCTCGATTATCTCGGCAGACAGGGCAAGGGCGAAAGCGTTTGGGTCGCCATGTTCCTCGCGTTTATTTTGAGAGAAACCGCGGAACTGTGTGAATATTTAAAATTAGACGAAAAACAGACGCATTATCGAAAAGAGTACGAAAAGGTTAAACAAAGCATAAATAAGCATTGCTGGGACGGCGCCTGGTACATTCGCGGAACCAATGATAAGGGAAAAGTTATCGGTTCTTCAAAAAACAAAGAAGGAAAGATTTTTCTGAATGTGCAAAGTTGGGCGGTAATCAGCGGCGTTGCGGATGACGACCGCGCCCGAAAATGTATGGATTCCGTGCGCGAGCATCTGGATACGCCGAAAGGTCCCAAAATTCTTCATCCCGCATACACCAAAATCGACCCCGCTATCGGTCTGGCGACACGCTGCGTTCCCGGTAAAAAAGAAAACGGAGCCGTATTTACTCATCCCGTGAGTTGGGCGATTTTAGCCGAGTGTCTTCTCGGCAGAGGCGAGCGCGCCTTTCAAATTTACAAACAGTCAATGCCCATGAACCCGGTAATCGATATCGACAGATACGAAGTGGAGCCCTATGTTTACGCAGAATATGTTACGAGTCCCGATCACCCCACCTACGGTCAGGCGAGCCATTCATGGTTAACCGGATCATCGACCTGGATGCTGCGGGACGGAATCGATTACATCTTAGGAATTCGACCGACCTATAACGGGTTGATTATCGATCCCTGTATTCCCGCGGATTGGAGTTCCTATTCCGTGGTGCGAAAATTCAGAGGAAAGACCTATTATATCCGGGTAAAAAATCCGCAAGGCAAAACCAAAGGCGTTAAGCGGATCAGCGTTAACGGTCAAAAAATCGACGGAAATCTGATCGATTTGCGTAATGAACAAATTACCCGCTTAATCGAAGGTTCGGACAGAGTGGAAGTATTAGCGGAAATGGGATGATTCGAAAATGGAAGCGTTTAAAAACAAAGCGGAAATTCTGCGGCGCTTAAAAGGGGGGCTGATTGTTTCCTGTCAGTCCGACCCCCCCGAGCCGCTGGCAAAACCGCACATTCTGGTTGCAATGGCTAAAGCGGCGCTGATGGGCGGCGCGGTCGGAATTCGGGCAAATCTGCCGCAAAATATCCGGGCAATGCTCAAAGCGCTCGATGTTCCCGTTATCGGTATTATTTATAAAAAGATCTATCAAAACAGCGAAGTCTTTATTACTCCCACGTTACGGGAATTAAAAGCGCTTCTGCGTACCGGAGTCCCGATTATCGCCATGGACGCGACAGATCGGCAAAGACCTTACGGACAAAACCTGCAAGACCTTGTGGCGTACGCCCGCGCAAACAGTTCCGCCTTGCTGATGGCTGATATTTCCGCCGTTGA
>JAADIP010000068.1 GCA_013151275.1 Calditrichota bacterium
CACTTGTCACTTGTCACTTGTTACTTGTTACTTGTTACTCGTCACTTTGTAACTTTGTCACCAGTTATGCCTTAAAGTTTTTGAACAAAAGATCGATAACAATTTTAAGTTCATTTTCTGTTAAGAATTTAGTTTCTTTGTCAGAAATTCAGATTGATTCGGCTTATCGGAGACGCTTATCTTAATGGAATCGTTTAGCTGCGGAAAAGAAAATGATCTTTTCAAAGCACGGATTCCGGACTTTACGGCATCGTCGCTTCTTTTGAAACAACGAAGAGAAATCCTCCGAAAAAACGGCTTTTTATCTTTTTCGGATTCCTCGTGCTATTTGTTGAGTTATTTTGCCGACCGCAAGGCAGCGGTTAGCCTGAACGCAAATAAAGGACAAAAAGGATTCGCCTAACAAAAGGAGGAAAGCGAGATGAAAGGAACAATCGTAAAATGTCTCGAAGAACTGGTTACCACAAAGTTCGGAAGAGACAAATGGGAAAAATCTCTGGAAGACGCCGGCTTTAATAAGTCCACAATGTTTTTACCCATCGGAGACATCGACGATGCTCAGGTAATGAAGATTATTGAAATGGTGTGCAAGAATCTGAACATAACTCTTACGCAGGCGGCGGATGCTTTCGGCGACTATTGGGTAAACGTTTATTCGCAAAAATTGTACGGGCACTACTACGCCAAACATAAAACGGCAAAAGATTTTTTCCTGAATCTGGACAATATTCATTTTATAATGACGAAAACCATGAAAAACGCCAGACCGCCGAGATTCGATTATGAATGGAAAGACGACAAAACGCTTATTATGCACTACAAATCGCATAGAGGTTTAATTGATTTTCTTGAAGGACTTGCCAAAGGCGTAAGCAAATTCTACCATGAAAATCTGCAAATAAGCAAGTTAGGATCGTCCAGGATTAAAATAGTTTTTCCGTAAACATATCGCTGACAAATGGCGGATTAGTAGCCGATGGGCGGGCATGCTCAAAATACCGCGCCGTTCTCCGAACGATATTTCCGTAAATTTGATCTCAATGTGGTCGATTTTACGGCATAATCAGCCGTTATTCCCGGTACTGTCTTAATCTATTAATTTTTTCCCGCTCATTTCGGACTCATGAGAAATTTGCCCAGTTTTACAACAAGATTTCTCGGCGTAAATCTGACCGAAAATACAGTTAATTTATTGGACAGACCGGCGACAACAACCTTCTTCCCTTTCATTAATCCCCGATAGCCTATCTCAGCGACTTTCGCGGAATCCATTACCATCATGTTAAATAACCGGATATGTTCCATTTGCGCTCTTTTGGCGAACTCCGTTTTTGTCGCTCCCGGGCATAATGTTGTCACGGTAATTCCCGAGCCTTCGAGATCCTTGGCAACGCCTTCCGAAAAGCTCAGAACAAACGCTTTTGTGGCGCAATATATCGCGTTCATCGGAACCGGCATAAAAGAGCCGGTGGAGCCGACATTCAATATTTTTCCGCCGCCGCGTTTCAACATTTCAGCCGCAAATAATTTTGTCAGGACGACAAGCGACACAAGATTCACCTGAATCAAATTTAATTCCCTTTCCAGATCCGTTTCGGAGAAAAGACCGTAAACCTGAAATCCTGCGTTATTTACAAGAATATCCACGGGAACCGATTTCTCTTTAAGCTCGTCAAAGATTTCTTTCGGCGAAGTCCGCACCGATAAATCTTTGGCGATAACCGTTATTGAGATATTGTTTTTCTCCGTCAATTCGCGCGCCGATTGTTCAAGCTTATCTTTGTTTCTTGCCACCAAAACCAGATTGTAATTTTCTTTGGCAAACAGTTTTGCCAATTCCAAACCGATTCCGCTTGACGCGCCGGTAATAAGAGCCGTCTTATTCATAATTTTTTTCCTTTTTTGGTTTATAGCCGTATCTTTCAAATATTAATAAAAGAATTTTTGAATTTTTTACAATGGCGCGTTGTGCAAAAGTATTGACATTTTACGCAATACAAAAAATCCGATTTTTGACGGCTGTTTTAATTTTAAAATTTGGATTCCATGAAAAAAATATTTACAACATCAATTACCAAAATTTCCACTTTGTTTGAAATCGCCGAAAAACACGGAATAACCAAAACTGAGCTCCTAAATTCCGTTAACATGGATCCTTCAATACTGAATTCCCCCGACAACAGATTATCTCTGGAGCTGGTTCACAAATTGACTCAAAAAGCGGTCGGTTTAAGCGGAAACGAAAATTTTGGCTTACACCAGGGCGAACTGTTCACGGGTTTCTCAAATATCCTCGGTTATGTGTTAATGAACTGCAAAACATTCGGCGAGGCAATCGACAAATATTGCAGATATCAAAAGATAAGCGATGAAGGAACATACACCGAAATTGAAAGAGAGGGAAACATTGCCGTTATTAAATTTTCGGTAATGGACAACGCCTTAGCGGACGATAAACAATTGACCGATTTTATTCTGTCCTGCATGTTAACGTACATAAAAAAACTTACGGGCAAAAAAATCGATTTAATTGAAGTCAGATTTAAACACAAAGCGCCCGAAGACACTTCCGAATACAAACGCATTTTCGACTGTACTCTTCTGTTCGAAAGTCCGATGAACGCCGTTGTCTTTGAGCGGAGATTACTGAATTTGCCTATTCTTGAACCAAACGAAAAATTGCTGCGGGTATTCGAAAGATACGCGCAGGATGTTCTGGATAAATTAATCATGGGCGATACTTACGCCAACAGAGTGACCCGCGTAATTATCAAAATGCTGCAAGGGGAAGTTCCCGCAATCAAAACAGTAGCCCAAAAATTAGCCATGAGCGTGCGCAATTTACAATTAAAATTAAAACAAGAAGGAACCTCGTACCGCAGGCTCCTCGACGACATACGAAAAGACCTTGCCATAAGTTATCTTAAAGACGAACAGATTTCTATCGGCGAGATTACCTATTTGCTCGGTTTTTCCGAAACGAGTGTTTTTCACAGGTCTTTTAAAAGATGGACAAATTACACCCCAGGCAGGTATCGCTCAATCTCAGACGCGGAATGAACAATGAAAATCCATATCAGCACGCATTACGAAAATTCGTTAAGGGTGTAAGGGTTAATGGTTAAGGGTTAAGAGTGTAAGCGGAACCGGTTACTGGTTACGCTCCCTGAGCTTGTCGAAGGGAGCCTGTCGAGTTACTTTGTTACTTTTAACTGTTTTCCGCATCCTCCTTTGTCTTTTGTCTTACTCATCGCATCCCTGTCAACAACACCACGAACGCCGCTTCTTTTGAAACATCGAAACGAAGAATTCTTCTGAATAAAAGGGATTTTATCTTTTTCGGATTCCTCGCGCTCTTTTTGAGTTGTTCTGCTAACCGCGGAGTTTAGGGGGCTAAGCTTTTGTCAATAAAGTCAATTAAAAAAACGTAAGGAGGAATAAATTCATGATCAACCTTTATTTGAATACACAAAATATTTATTGGTCCAAGCTCTTTTGCAGAATTATCATAGTTTTAACTTTAATGACTTTTACTCCCGTCTTTGCGCAATTTTTAATTGAAGCAGGTAATAGTTTTGAAATTAAGGGTAATAAAATTCTTGACGGAGAAACCAAAATCACTTCTTCTTCGGAAGTTGCCTTGGGCCTGGAAATGAGCTTCACCAATGCCGAATCATTTTTTTTATTTTTAAGGTTTGGCATGGGAAGCTATAACATTGTCTGGGAAGATGAAGTAAAATTTTCTTCCAGAGCTTATCCGCTGCATGCCGGAATATCTTATTATCCTTATACCGCAAAAAAGTTTTTATCACCCTATATCGCATTGGCTGCAGGATGCACGTTTATTGACGGAGACGTCGTTGAAAGTCCCTTTAGCGTTCTTGGGCGAGCCGGATTTATTTTATCATTGATATCCGTAAAAAATCTGAGCCATCGGTTTCAGCCGTTGTTGGACTTTTCATTTAATTACCGCTACGATGCCATGAAGAGCGAAACAGGTCAAACCTTTATTCCGCAAATAATGGTAGGAGTTCATTTAAGACGCCGGTAATAATGAATTGCACAACATTTTTTTATCAAAAATTTTTATTAACCCCGGAGGTCAGGATGAATAATATAAAAAAATCATCGCGATCGATCCGTCTTTTTTGCGCAGTACTAACATCTCTAACAATCAGCGTTTTGACTATCGGTTGCAGCGAGAAGAGTAATCCGCTGACTGCGGGAGACATTGCCAGGAAGCTTTTCAACGTAGAATTTCAATGGAATAGAGCAAAAGCCGTACTCTCGGGATTTTTTGATAATGAACTATCCCTTAAACCGGGCGTCGTGTTGATATCTTATGACAAGCCCGAGGTGGCGGATGAGATAGAAAAGCTTCCCTCATGGATTCTTCCCCATAACGACGAAGAGGTAAAAACCGTTATATTAATCAATAAAATCAGAAAAGAAGTAGGGTATTATGGTTTCGACCCGGATTATAAGGCATATAAAATAATCTGGCATGTATGGGCTGTGAACATTAACGAGAATAAGGTCTGGGAAGAAACTTTTTATGGCGGCGATCCTCCCGAACAAGTCGGGTTAAATGTGGACGAAAAAGGGCGCACGGGTTCCGAACCGGTGAATGCCTTTATCGATTGGATTCTTAAAAATTGTGAAAACAACTGACAGACGAGAACCTGATAAAGAATAGTATTTATGATTATTGCACTGTGATTTAATTCAATAATATTAAAAGATTACCATACCCTTTTTCCGTCGTAGCCAGCAAAATTACCCGGGAAAAACAACCTAAATATGGAGAAATAAAATGAAAACTCTATATTTTTTAATGTTAGCAATTTTAATTTTTTTATTTAACCGATGTTCTGAAGACGGTCCTACAAGCCCCGCCGAAACAGAGTTTAAACTGAATTTTATTAACGGTTATAATGCGCAACAAGGCTGGGTAATTCTATATTCCTCGGACGGGAAAAAAGTTAAAAAAATCAAACAATTTACCGGCGATGCTATTGTAAATTTTGGTAAGGTTGAAAAATCAAAAGGTAATTTCACAATTATTTTTAATCGAATAATACGCGGTAGTTTAAAATTCAACTACATAACAAGTTATATCTCCGTACCTTTCGGAGAATGGACATTTGAGGGCAACGATTATGGTTTAAAGGGAAAGATGTCGGTTGATATTAATTATCCTGTCGGCGAGTATGATCAATGTTATCTGGGAACGAGCGATTATTACGATTCTGATGCACTTTATGATTCTTCGTCTTCCCATTCATTTTCCGCCCGAGACGTTTACGTATTAAATCCGAATCAGACAATGTCTTTATATAGTTTGATATTTAGCCTGGCCAGGGACACCGCCTATTGTGGATGGCTGCTTAATCAACCATACGATCTTGGAAAAGAAAATCATTATATTATCGATGCTTCCATTCCTTTGCCGCCCCTCACTATTACTTCTGACAAACAATTTGATTATATTTTAATCCAGGCGTTTTTAGATGACAATCTTAAAAAACGGATACGTTTATTCTCGGATTATTTTTCCGAAGAATCGCCAAATCAGATAAAGACTTTCGTAGCAAATTCGTTTCCTGCCAAAAAGTTTTTAATTCATACCGAATACAACACAGATAACTACAGGTATGAATATGATAAAATCGCAAATCAGGTTCCGAATACGATTAATGTTCCGAACAGTACTATCCGTGCCGATTACAACGATATCTTAAAACAATTTACCAACATTTCCATAACGGGCAGCGCCGATGAAATCAAGGCGTATTGGGTCTATTTTACCGGAAGTTCTTTTTTTATCTGGCGGATTTATGCGCCGCATACATTACAGACACTGACCCGCCCTACTTTGCCGACTGAGGTAACATCTAAACTTCAACATTTTGACGGCAATGCTTTTGGCAGTCCCGATATAAGTTTAATTGATTTTGATACCGCGGAAAATATTGAAGATGTAATTCAGATGATTAACTTAAGCAATAAATCATATTATCAAAATCACAATGAACGGTTTGAATATATGTACAGAATTCGGCAATAAAAGTCTGTTCCGGATTTAAATATTTTTTTAGATTATCAAAAATATTATCAGGACACGAATTTCTGATTTTACTAACAATGAGCGCTTTTCTCCGTTAATATATTAATTGTTTTTTGGGACAGAATCTGTTACCCCTTAACCAATAACTATTAACCATTTTCTCCTGAACGGTACCGGCTTGTTCGGGTTATGATATTAACTTATTTGATAGGATTAAAAATGAAGGAATTAAAAAAGAAAATCTCCGTTTCACAATTATTATTAGAAATGTTTTCTGTTATTTTTGCCATCCTTCTGGCGCTTGCGGTAAATGAATGGAGAACCGTAAGAGCAAATGAAAATTTAGCGGACGAAGCCTTGAAAAAAATAAAAAAAGAAATTTCTTCTAACCTCGAAATTGTCAAAAAAACATTGGAGCTTAACAGAAATATAAAAGAGAGGCAAAAAAAGGCGTTCATAAACATAAGAAAGGAAATACTTAGCAGTTCCTCTGATAATATCGATAAACAAATTCGTTTAAAATTTCCCTTTGCATTTATGACCGAGCCCGTTAAAAAGACTGCCTGGAATTCCGCTAATCTTACTCATGCCGTAGAATATCTGGACTTTAATATTGTCGAAGTGCTGTCGTCAACTTATGAAGGGCAAGAGCGCTATTCCAGATTCAATGAAAAAATATTGGAAAAACTTTCTTCTCCGGGTCTTTTCAAAAAAGAGACTATGATTTCCGAATTTCAATCATATTTTATGCGGCTTGAGATGTATTTCCAGATTACAGAATCACTAATTGAAAACTACGAGCTTTGTTTAAAAAAGATAGACGCGCAAAAGTAAATGATAAATCATAAAGTAAGATATTGTGATTAAAACGGATTTACATCTTTAAATAATGTTAAATTACCGTCAGAATAGCGGCTAAAAAAGCTATTAAACATTAATCAGAACCATCTGTTTAATCAGCTTAATCTGCGGTCAGAAATCGGTTAACCGTCAAGTTAACAAAGAAGTCACAAAAAGCGCTAAGAAGATCAATAATATCCAACCACTGACTTCATACTTAACGGCATATTACGTCGCTCTCGCGGAGCCTGCCCTGCTTTTCCGAACAGCAAAACCCAGCGCAATTCCGACGCTCTGCCCGTCATGCTTTTCCACAGCCCGCGGACACCGTTTTCTTTAATTTAATTTTGTTTGATCATTTATTTTTCTATCTTCAAAACATAAACGAGGAGGTCAAAATGAAACCAGCAATCAGAAGTATCGGCAAGCCGTTGTTTCCTTTTTTTGTTTTACTTTTGTTCTTTTTAAGTCCGGGTTTAAACCGGCAGCTCCATGCCCAACCCTCCGACGCCCGGATGAAAAAAGATCTGGTCAAAAACAAGAAGGGGCTTATTTCCATCAGATTTACGTCCAACGGATCCAAGCGCCTGGAAAATCTCAAATATGTCTGGGTGCGCGACGTGGAAATTATCCGCAAAGCCAACATCCCCGAATATCCGGATATAAAATTACTGATTTGGGGAACTATGGTCTATGATATTATCGGCGGTAAATTTATCTATTCCCGCTTTCGGGTGGGCTACAATTCCTACCTCGGCATACCGAATCCCAAAGAGTCCGACATAAAATCTTTTTTGGACAGGCACGGCACAAAAAAGCTTGTGGGCGACTGGCTTTATGATAATATCGTAAGCGACGTTAGCTATAAAATTGCCGATGAGCCGCGCTGGGAATGGCATACTCCGAAATCCGTTTCCTTCAATGTAGCGGCGACTTACGATGTCCTTTCCCAGGTAGGCAAAGCGGTGGAAACGGTTAAACAGATTTTCCGCGTCAGGCTGTATGCCGACAAAATAAAAGCGCCCTGGGTAAATATGATGTCAACACCGAAAGAAAAGAAAGTTATTTCCTCACGCAAGGTCAGTCCGGAAGAATACGCCCGCCTTAAAAGAGAAGAAACCCTGGGCATAATCGAATCCAAAAGAAAAGCGGAAGCTGCCCTGTCCGCGCTCCCTGACGTGGATATTCCTGACTTTAAGAGCGATGTTGAGATTATCATGTACACCCATAAGATGCTGCGCGAATCTTCTCCGGAAGAACTGGAAGCCTATCTGATGCGCGTGATTGCTCCGGGCTTCTTTTTGCCGGGCAGCAATGTCATGCTGAATCAAAGGGGCGCCGATTTTATAAACGACGTGGTCAGAAGAGCGCATAAATTAAATATAACTTACGGAGAGGCTTACTGCCCCGATCCGGTAGTTGCGCACAGACAAAGAGGTATGATGTCGTTTTACAGCAAAGCGGGTAAAGGTAAAACGCGCATATCCGTGAGCGAGTTCGGCGGCGTTTACAAAGAAGGCGTTTTGTCGGGCAAACAGTGGAAGATCACCGATTTGTCAATATCAATCCCTAATAAACCGGATCAGATTGCCTATATCCGCTCGTTCAGCGATCCCAATAAACTTTGTCCCGGAAATAAATCAGCCAAAACAGATAATTCGCCGTCCGCTATTTCATGGAAAAAAGTGAGTTTACCGGAGATCAACCTGCAGATCGTATTCCCTGATAATAAACCCAAAAAAACGGTTAAGGGCAATATGTACCAGTACTTGTTAAAACATCAAACCGGAACTTACATGCTGACCGCCTGGAAGCTGGGCAAAAAAGTCAGTAAAGCCAAAGCGTCTCAGATAATAGACAATATGGCGGCTAATTTTGCCAAAAACATGAAGTACAAAATAACAAGCCGGAATACTTTTATCTACAAAGGCAACGAAGGAAAAGTTTTTACGATTGCATCGGGGAATAACCTGATTCGCTATAAATCGGTTGTGGTCGGAGATATCCTGTATCAGTTAGTGCTCAGCTCTACCAAACAGGTACTTAAAAAGAATCTGGAAGACAATTTCTTCGGAGCTTTTACCGTCGCCAGGTAGATTATGTAACGGCGGCAATCCTTCGTCACCGGATGCCTTTTGTTAATGGTTAATGGTTAAGAGTTAAGGGTTAAGGGTTAAGGGTTAAGCGTTAAGCGGCTTCGCTTACTCGTTACTTGTCACGACTTTGTTACCTGTTGCGATAGTCCCGGCGGCTTTGCAGATTAAGCAAACTTTATGGCAAAAAAGGGAGAGATTATGTGGAATATCTCGCATATTGACCATATCGTTCTGACAGTAAAGAACGTTCAAGAGACTGTGGATTTTTACCAAACGGTACTTGGCATGACGGAAGAACGTTTTGGCGACGGAAGGGTCGCCTTAAAATTCGGAAATCAGAAGATCAATCTTCATGAATACAGGAATGAATTTGAGCCCAAGGCAATCAGACCAACGCCCGGGTCCGCGGATTTATGCTTCATCATAGAGGGTAAACTCGAGGATTCGATTGCGCATGTCAAAGAAAAGGGCGTTCAAATAATCGAAGGACCTGTAAAACGAACGGGAGCGATCGGCTCAATTACTTCGTTTTACTTCAGAGATCCGGATCGGAATCTGATAGAAATCGCTAAACCGCAGGCTGGCGGATCGTAGTTGCGGATTTATGATTTTCGTTAAGTGTTAAGCGGCTTCTCTGTTTATCGTAATGCGTAATGCGTAATGCGTAATGCGTAATGCGTATAAATGATTATCGAATTTAATCAAATGTCATTAAAAAGAAGCTGAAATTCTAACTTCTATATTTAATTTCGGA
>JAADIP010000219.1 GCA_013151275.1 Calditrichota bacterium
CTATTAACCCTTAACCCTTAACCCATACCCCCTTAACGAAAATCATAAATCGTCAATCATCAATCATCAATCATAACTCTTCCGTGGTTACGAAAAACTTTTTGTAGGGAATAATCCGTATCGGTGTTTTGAAACTGAAGTCGGTGGTGGGCGTAAGCAATCGGTTTTTTCTTATCTTATTGACTGATAAATGAATCTCCAATGTATTTTCTCCCGCTTTAAGGCGAGCTGAAACATCGAAACGATAGGGAGGATACCAACTGCTCCCGACCTTTTCTCCGTTTATAAAAACCCGGCAGTAATGATGAACCATACCCAATTCGAGATAATAACTGTGATCCGGTTTAATCTGCCTCAGAACAAATGTCTTTTGTAATTGAATTTCGGAAGATTCAACAAGAAACACTCTTTCCAAATCGTGAAGGTGGATGACCTTTTTGAAACCGGCTGTCTTCATAATCCAGTGATCAGCGGTAATCATGATCGGCGTGAGGGGTTCATCGATAAAAAGCGGAAGATTGATTTGATGTTCCTTCTTTTCTAAAACAACGTCCACGGGACCCAGCGTTTGTTGCCTGATTCTGATCAAAAATTCTCCTTTTGCTGGAGAATCGACTTCACAATGCGCTGCGCTGCAAAAAGCCAGATGCCAGGAATCGGGAGGCGCGTTTTTCTGCAAAATAATCAACTGACTTTCCAGCGGCGATAATTCGCGCGGTATTTCCATTTTGTTGTCGAAAATACGCCAAAAATAAACGGGCTTCTGGATTTGCTTTTTAAAATCCCAGATGAACGGATGGGCGCGGATTGACGATTTTATGAGAACGGAGCAGGAACTATGCGCGTCCGGATTGGTCACAAAGATGAGAAAAGCATTTTGTGTTTCCCTGAGTTGAAAAAGCACGGACGAAGGTTCGACATACACCGCTTCCTGTTGACCGTACGGCGCTAAAAACTCTTGTAATAAATTTATCTCCGGAATAAAAAAGCATTTTCCTCCCGATTCATTCTGCAGAAAGGTGATACTGCTCATCTCGGAATCGATCATCCACAAATTATCGCGAATGGCTTCGAATTTTTGTTGTTTTTCACGAAGCTCCACGCGGGTGGGAATTTTCCGGATGGCGGCGATCTGTCCGCCGGTTTTGTAAAACTGGTAGAGCTTTTTCATGGTCAGATAGGGAATGATTTGAACGGAAGGAAGCAAAACCAGTCTGAAGGATTTTTGATTAAAATTGATCGTACCCTTGCCGAGTTTACAGCCGTGAGCCGAGTTAAAAAGATCGAAATTCAGCAGCTCGTAATTTATTCCCGATTGATGCAGTGTCTTCAGGATTCTTAAAAATTGTGTCTGATCTCTGTCGAATGACGGATTTAGAACAAGAATCTGGCTGACCGGTAAACCTTTTGACAGAAAGGCGCCCAACTGGTGGGCGTAATCAAGTTTAGCCGCAATTATGGCGAAATTTTGTCGATCGATGTTAAAATCATCGTCGATTTTCCACCAGAACCTGGTTGCTCCGGCATGCGCCAGCAAATCGATATGAAATTTTTGTTCGGAAAGAGAAAAGCCCGAATCCGTCAATTTATGGGATATGACGGAAGCTTCGGTTTTGTTATCCGAGAACATTTGACTGGAAGCCCGCTTCAGGGTGCTGATCGCCTTCCAGTAATACGGCGTTTGCGGATGAAACTTATCCGCGTCGATTTCCAGAATGAATTGATCGTTAATGTCCAAAAGTTGCGAAAGAGGACTATCGGCGTTTAAGATATAATGCACATCGGGCGAAATTACATTGAAGCGCGGCTTTAAAATGGAGTTGAAATAACGTTTGAACACCACGCTTAAGAAAATGTTATGAATCGGTTCATCCTGCCCGGCGGCAAAATAAAAGGCGATGGTTTTTTTTATCCCGCCGAGGACTTTTTCGAGGTTGGATGAATAAGAGACGCCGTTGTACCGTTGGATCACATTGAACATTTTATCCAGATGATAAACCACTCCCTGAAAAATAACGGGCAAACGCAGAATTTGAGTTTTAAATGATTTCTGCAACGCCGCAAAAGCCGTGGAATCGTAGTAATTAAACAGATGAGAAAAATCGATCTCCTTATCAAAATAACTTCGGCGCAAAACGACAATTTTTTGTTCCGCATCGGGTTTCGGCTGAACCGGAAGCTCCCCTGTAGCCGGGTTGAAAAGATGTGTTATTTCCGTAACTGCCTGATCGATATTCGTAAACCCTTCATTTGAAATCAAAAAGACGGAATCCACGTCTTCCGGATGTTTTAAGTGTAAGCTTTTTAAAGAGGAATCGGGCTTCAACGTAAATATCTCGGGAGAAGAGCCGTAAAAATGGAAAACCGGTTTGGTCAGAATTTTGTGACGTTTAAAATAGTCTCTGTTACAGAATAATCTTCGGATTAAGTACCTATCGATTTTTGCCAGATTTTGTACCATAAAAGAAACCAAATCGGGTTTGAAAATCACGGAAATATTAAAATCCCTGATAACCTGAATTAAATCGGTTTCTTGCTTAAATATTTTTTCAATGGTCGCTATTGAAGACGATAATAAAATTTGCTTGATCCCCAGCCTGCGCAGTTGCTTGAATAAATTCACGTAATGTTCGGCAGAGTATGAATCGCAAAGTTCGACCTGAACTCCCACTTCACAAAAAGAACTGTCGAAAAATAGTTGGTTAAAATAGTCGTTTTGATCGGACATCGAAATTCCCTTGTTCAAAATGGAAAGACTAAGAGTGATTATCGTAAGTTATTCATAAAAAATAATCATAATAAATGACCCGTTATTCCTGCAAGATTTTCTACCAATAAATCTTTTATAAATGATAACCTCCAATCTCACAAAGAATTCACAAAGCACTCAAAGAATAATAAAGTAATTGAAATTGAAAAATACACAGGTTCTCTTATTTTTACGCGCTAAGAATCAAAAAGCTTTCAATTTAATCAGCGCAATCTGAGTAATCAGTTTAATCTGTGGTCAAATCTGTTGTAAATGATAACCGCCAATCTCCAATCTCACAAAGAATTCACAAAGCGCACAGAGAATAATAAAATAATTTAAATTGAAAGTAAACAAATTCTCCTGTCTAAGCATTAAAAACCAAAAACACCTTAATTTAATCAGCGACATCAGTGTAATCAGTGTTCATCTGCGGTCCGGGCTGTGGTAGTTGATTAATTTATAAAATATTAATATCATTAATCAATTTTAACAAGAAGTTACAGTAAAAAAAGTGAAAAAACATGAATTTCCCGGAACATTTTAATTTTACCCGTCAGCCGACGCCGGTAATTAAGCTTCAACAATTCTCCCAAACATGGGATTCGTACGAAATTTTTATGAAACGCGATGATTTCACGGGAATTGAATTATCCGGCAACAAAGTCCGCAAACTGGATTTTTTGATGTACGAAGCCGTACAGCACGGCGCCGGACGCATAATTACCTGCGGCGGAATTCAATCGAATCATTGTCGTACGAGCGCTTTTTTTGCAAGAAAACTGGGATTAAAGGTAACGCTTGTGCTTAAAGGAAGCCCGCCGAAGGTACCTACCGGTAATTTTTTCCTGAATAAATTGATTGAAGCGGATATTATTTTTGTAACGCCCGAAGAGTATGAGCGGGTCAACACGATAATGCAGAATTTAGCCGATCGTTATTCCGAAAAATGTTTTATCATCCCCGAAGGAGGATCGAACGCAACAGGCGCATGGGGCTATGTTAAAGCCTTTTCCGAAATAATAGAGCAAATGCCCGATGCGGACACGATTATCGTTCCCACGGGCAGCGGAGGCACGCATGCGGGCTTGCTGCTGGGTAAACGGCTACTAAGACACGATGTTGCCGTCATTTCAGTCAATGTCTGCGATTCGGCTGAGTTTTTCCGCCGGAAAATTTCATCGATTATTGACGAATTCAAACAAAAATATCAGTTCAATTTTTCGTATTCCGCCAAAGATATTCATATTATCGACGGTTTTGTGGGAGAGGGCTACGGAAAGATCAGCCGAAAAGAAATTAACGCCATTAAAAGTTTAGCCAAAACGGAAGGGATTGTGTTGGATCCGGTTTACGGTGCAAAGGCATGGGTCGGATTTGAAGAGAACCTGCAGAAAGGCAATATTCCCGGAAAGAAAATTTTGTTCATCCATACCGGCGGGATTTTCGGAGTGTTTCCTTTTTCCGAAATTTGCCGATAATTCACAATATTCTTGATTTCAGTCACAATTTATAATGATGAATAACTAATAAACTTCACAATTATATTCATATCGCAAAAAAGTCTTTGTACGTTTAAAATTATCCGAGAAAGTTCAGGATTAACGAACGCGAAAAAATTTACCCCGCGCCTTCTCCGGGGGAAGAGCTGCGGAGGATAAGCGCGGCGCTTAAGTAAATGACTGTATTAAGCTAAACGCAACGGGAATTTTTACGAAATCATTAAAATATCGGGAAAAGCATTATCAGTCGTTTTTTATTACAAAACGGTGGTTAAAAAAATCGATTTTTACGCATTTTAGGAGGTAAGTGGAATGAGCGATTTGGATCGGGCTGTTGAATTGTTTAACCGGGGGCGGCTTAATCAGGCAGACTCAATTTTGAAAGACCTTGAAAGCAATGACAAAAACAACCCCGAAGTCTATTATTATCTCGGATGTGTGGCTTTAAAAAAAGATCGGTTTGAAGAAGCGATAGATTATTTAAACAAAGCCATAGCTCTGAAAGGGATTGAGGCAAAGTATTACGAGATGTTGGGCGAAGCCCTGGGACTAAAAGCGCAGAACGCAGGCATGATCAAAGGAGCCGTTCTTTTGGGAAAGGTTAAATCCGCCTTTCAGCAGGCGCTGGAACTGAATCCGGAAAGTCTCGCAGCAAGAGAAGGGTTGTTTATGATTTATTTGTTCGCGCCCGGAATAGTAGGCGGAAACGAAAAAATGGCGATGAAATTGCTGAACGAAATAAAGATGAAAAATTCCGCCCATGGGCATCTGGCGCAGGGAATGGTTTACATGAAAGAAAATAAAATATCCGAGGTGGAAACCGAGTTCGAAAAGGCAGCCCGGGAAGGCGCGGACGACTGGGAAATCCAAATGAGGGTCGGACGTTTTTTTCTCGAACGAAAAGTATTTGACAAAGCCCTTGAGTTTTTCGATAACTATATCGAATTAAAACCGGACGATCCGGCGGGTTATCAGGCAAAGGGAGAAGCCTGTTTTAAAATGGAAAATCCCGATGAAGCCTTAACCTGGTTTAATATGGCTCTTGAGAAAGACCGGGAATATCTGCCGGCATACTATCGCCGGGCGCTGCTGTATAAAGACAAGAACGAAAACGAATTGGCTAAAAAGGATCTGGAATTTATCTTAAGTCAGGAGTCCGATCATCCTTTAAAAGACAAGGCGGAAAAAATTTTTAAAACATTAGGATAAGGTTTTTGCCGAAAAAATTTAAAAAAAGGAAGCGGAACCGTTCCTTTTTGAAATAGTTTGTATTCGTCTTTTGTCGTGATCAAAAAGACAGACGTTTAACAAAACTTTTATCTCTTGATTTTACGGAGCTCCGACATTCTTACCGACGGGGTTTTATTTGTATTGCACAGTAATCAAATTCATACCATATTTATTTCTGTTTTTGTGGATTCCGGTCTTTTGATTTTCTATCTTTCGGTCGGGAAAAATCGGTGAGGCGTTCATTTGAGTAAAATAAGCGGATTTTTTAATACAAAGGCAATACCCGTTCTTTTGCTTTTTATTTCGTTGATCATGGCTGACAGTTCGGCGATTTTGCGGGACATCCGTTTTAAAGGGAAATTGCCTTTCGACCGCAAAGTGTTGCAAAAGCAGTTGCTCCTTAAACCCGGCGACGCGGTAACGCCGAAATCCGTTAATAAAAGCCAGAAGAGACTCGTCGCCTTTCTTAATCGCAAGGGATATCTGGAAGCCCGTATCGATTCCATTCAGAAAAAAATCGAAAAAAAAGATTCGACAAAAGTCGATCTTGTTTTTTGGGTCAATTCGGGGCTCCTCTATCGCGTTGACAGCGTGGTTATTTTATCCGATTCCATACCCGCGGAGCAGTATCGCCGATTAATGGAAGTGCGCTCAACCTCTCCCTTTGATCAGGATAAGCTGCAACAAGATATTAAACGGCTGATAAACTTTGCGGCGGATGCGGGCTTTCCGCTAATCAGCGTTTCCGTTCTCGAACCGAAGATAAAAAAAGACGAAAAAAAACCTTTAATTACGCCCAGGCTTCGGATCAAAGAGGGACCCGCCATTTATGTCAAAGGGATTTACATTCGCGGGAACCGCTACACGCGCCCCGAGGTTGTTCTGCGGGAGATCTACTTTAAACCGGGAATGAGGTACAAACAATCGTGGAAAGAAAAAATTGTCAGCCGCCTGGAAAAATTACAAATTTTCAAATCGATTTCTCCGCCTGACCTTGTGCGGGTTGGGCGGGATAGCGTGCTGATCGTCATTCCGGTGGAAGAAGGCAATTCAACCGTATTTGACGGGGTTGTCGGCTATATTCCGGAAACGAAAAATCTTAAAAACAAGGGCGGGTATTTAACGGGACTTTTGGATATTTCTTTTAAAAATTTATTTGGCACGGGACGAAAATTAAAGATTTATTGGGAAAAAACGGATCGCCTGTCCGAAAATTTTGATTTTCAATATCTTGAACCCTGGGTAGCCGGGCAGCCTGTTGATATGGGAATGAGCTTTTCCAGAGAAGTAAGAGATACAGTTTACATTGCCTGGGATTTGAAAATTACCTCAAATTTCAATCTGAGCGAGAACTTTTCCTTATTTGTAAATTTTAACCGCCATTCCGTGAATCCGGATTCCGGCGCCAGTTTTGATTTGGGTTTGTTAAAGAACCGGGTTTACGGATTGGAAACGGGCATCCGCTACGATACAAGAGATTATCCCTTAAATCCGCTGAGAGGCGTATTTTACAAAAGCAGTTATGTTTTCGGGTTGAAACAAAATTTAGGACCAAGGCAAATTATTCTCCGCGACAGCGTTAAAAAACGGGTGGGCTTAAATAGTTTGAATCTGAGGTTTGAATGGTACCAGCCCTTGTTCAAAAATCAGGTGTTTGCTTTTAAACTGACCACCAAACACATCCGCGGAAATCATTTGCAGTTAAGCGATTATTTCTGGTTCGGAGGAAGCCGTTCGGTAAGGGGCTACCGCGAAAAGCAATTCAGCGGTTATCTTGTCGGCTGGTTAAATCTGGAATATCGTTTTATCTCCGGTCGCAACTCGCGAATGTTTTTGTTCACGGACTGGGGGTATTTTGAACAAAAAATCGGCGGCGTTAAAAAGAAAAAACTGCTCAGGGGAATGGGACTGGGATTGCGGTTCGACACGCCGCTCGGTATTATGGGTATTGATTATGGTCTGGCGAAAGGCGAAGGGTTTCGTCAGGGCAAAATTCATTTCGGATTAACGAATCAATTTTAAACGGAACATTTAAGGATTTTGTTGTTTTAAAATTCTTTTCTAAATTTGGTACCTGATTTTCAAACTGAAGGGTAACAAGTTGGATAAGGAAAATCCGCAATTGGAAGAAATCAAGGGATTCTGGAAAGACCTGAAAATCAAATACTACCAATGGTCCGATCAGGTCATCAAAGCCGTAAATATTTCTTTAATGATCGTAAGCGTGGTCGCGCTGACGAGTCTTGTTCTGCAATACGGCTTTTTTATTTCGCCGCGGCTGGATCACATTCTGGAACGCCTGAACGTAATGATCGTGCTCTATTATGTGCTTCAGTTTTTTCTTAAAATAGTCTTCTCCCCGCAGAAAAAGGAATACATCAAACAGCACTGGTTCGAAACCACGCTGGTGGCGCTGATCGTCCTTAAAACCGTGCTGGTTGTGCATGAATTGGGTTTAACCCAGTTCCGGGATTATTTTGCGAATTTAAACGTTCAGGCGTTAACGCGATTGTCCATTGTGGGCGCTCAGGTTGTCATCATTCTTTCCATCATTAGCGGGGCGGTACGATTAAACCGCCGGGTCGCCTCTTTAAAGTTCCATCCCGCGCAGACCTTAATTCTCAGTTTTTTGCTGGTAATTTTAGTCGGTACGGCGCTGTTAATGCTGCCCAAAGCGGTTGCCGCCGGAAAATCGTTAAGTTTTTTGGACGCCCTTTTTACCGCGACCAGCGCCACCTGCGTGACAGGATTGATTGTGGTGGATACCGGCACTCATTTTTCACTGCTCGGTCAATTGATTATTCTGACCCTTATTCAAATCGGCGGCTTGGGAATAATGACCCTTTCCAGCTTTTTAGCCCTGTTCTTCGGAAGCGGTATGGCAATTCGCGAACGTATCATGCTTCAGGAGATGTTCAATCTGGAAAGATTGGGAGCCATTGTGCGATTGCTGCGCGGGGTCGTGCTGATTACCTTTGTCGTGGAATCCATCGGAGCCGTGCTTTTGTTTTTAAGCTGGAACCGACCCGACTGGTCGTTAAGCCACAGAATTTATCAGTCCGTATTTCACTCCATTTCCGCCTTTTGCAACGCCGGTTTTTCGTTAAACAGCGATTCGCTGATGGGGTACTCCTCCAATTATTCGGTCGTTTTGATCGTCGCCGGCTTAATCATTATCGGCGGACTCGGATTTGTGGTAATGATCGATGTAACCCGCGGAAAGATTTTCGAATATTCCGACAGAAGAAAGGTGAAACGTTTTTCGGTGCACACGCGATTGGTACTTATCGTTACCGGATCGTTATTAATCGGGGGCACCTTTGTTTTTCTGTTGATCGAACCGATGGAAGGAAACTGGCTCTATCGCCTGGTGCAATCCTTTTTCAGCTCGGTTACCGCCCGTACCGCCGGTTTTAATACGATCGATATTTCTCTTTTAACCACGCCGACCGTGCTGCTTTTGATGCTGTTAATGTTCATAGGCGCATCTCCGGGATCTACCGGAGGGGGCATAAAAACAACAACCCTGGGAATTTTGATCGCCAGTTTTATTTCGATTATTCGCGGGAAACACAGGATTGAGCTTTACAAACGGAGCATTTCGTTTACGATTTTAAACCGCGCTCTTGTGGTCTTTGCTTTTTCCATCACCTTTATTATGCTGGGCGCCTTTTTTTTGAGTTTAACCGAACAAACAAATTTTTTAAATTTGCTCTTTGAAGAGGTATCCGCCTTCGGAACCGTGGGACTTTCAAGGGGTATTACCGGCGCATTGAGCGGCTTTGGTAAGTTGATCATTATTGTTTCTATGTTTGTGGGAAGGGTCGGAGTTTTAACGCTCGCCTTTGCCATCACAACGCCTAAGGAGCATTTAAGGGTGGAATATCCGCAGGAACGCAATGTGATGGTGGGGTGACAAAGTAACAAAGTAACAGAGTAACAAAGTGACAGAGTGATGAGTTTAGTTGTTTAATTTAGAGCGGAAAATGATTGTCAGAAAGCGGAAAGCAGAATGCAGAAAGCAGAAAGCCGTGACGCGTGGTGCGTAAGAAAA
>JAADIP010000014.1 GCA_013151275.1 Calditrichota bacterium
TTTTTCCCGCGGATTTGAGAGAGGGAATTTTGGGAAGCGTGATTTTTCGGTTCGATTTTTTTGAAGTTGTTTTCATTTTAAACCTCGCTTTTCGGTTTTCGCGCAAGGCGGATTGAACGGTTTTAAGAAAATCCGAATGAGTTTTTGTGTTCAGGAACTTTTACATTTTTTTAAATCGGTTAATAGATTAATACTTAAATTCTTACATTTTTTGGCATAACCTGTTAAGCGTTAAGCGGCTTCTCCGGTCATTTTAATGCGTAACAAGTAATGAATAATGAGTTATCTTCACCATGGCTTAAAAGTTTAAATAATACAACTTTCTACCTACTACTATTACTGCTTTCTGCTCTCTGCATTCTGCTTTCTCTTTTTTCTTTTGTCTTACTCGTCACTGGTTACTTTGTCACTCATCACTACCTTGTTAAATATCAATTTATTCTGAACTTAAGACCCCCCTTTTAATTTCCCCCCTTCGTAGGGGGGAAAGCCGAAGGCAAGGGGAGCTTTAATCAAACCGCGCAGTATCTGAATTTCAGAATATTTTTCGTCAACAAATTTTTGTTTTGAATTTCTGTCATTCGAATTTGTTTCGGATTTCGATATTCGAATTTCGGATTTATTATTTTCCTCTTCAATTTACTTTGTCACTAATCACGCATTACGGCTTTCTGCTTTCTGGCAGTCTTTTACTTTGATCTTTTTCCTTTAATCTTTAATCTTACTCTTCACCCTTAACCAATAACTATTAAACAACTTCTCTCCCGTATGGTACTGGCTTGTCCATATTTTCGCCAAACTTTTTTAATAAACTCAGGACACTTTGTTGATAAAGGGTTTTAATTCTTTGTGATAAATATTATCCCATACGTAATCGTTCATTACTTTACGAAACCAGCGCGCCGGGCGGTAGCTTTTCAAAAAAGAAAGCAATTCGGCGGCTATTTTTTCGGGCGAATCTTTTAGAGAAAAGTACAAAGCATCGTCGTTGGCAACGGAGCGGAAAGGGGGGATGTCGGAACAGGCGATGGGCAGTTTAATCATTCCCGCTTCCAGAAGGGGAATCCCGAAGCCTTCCTGCTTGCTGGGTAAAAACAGCACGTCTGAAATGAGGTACAAATCGTGCATGGTTACGCGGCTGGCGGGAAGCTTTTCTCCGCTTTTAAAGGTGTATTCAGCCACCAGAATAAGATGTTCGCGCACGTCAAGCGATTCGGCTAAGGCGATGAGTTTGTTGTGGTATTGAACCGTTTTTCGTTCGTGGGGATCGTGAGCTCCGGTGAGCAGCAATTTGGCATTTTTGCCCGACTTGTGCAAAGCATGCAACACTTTAACGGACAGTTCAATGTTTTTGCGCGGGTGCAGCCGCGACGGTTGAACCATAATCAGATCGGCGGTAAACAGATTTTCTTCCTGAATAAGGCGAACGGTCGGCGGATCGAGGCGGAAAAAACGAATGGGATCAATCCCATTAGGAATGACATGAATGTCATCCCCCTCCGCATTGTACAACTCTCTGAATTCCCGCGCCCGGCTTTCCGAAATAGTCACATAGTGAATATTGGGATTGTATTCCTTTAATATCCGAAACGGCTTTGCGTTCAATTCCTTCGGGTATTTGGAATAAAAAAACGGCGAATCGTGATTCCAGTTAATGATCGAAATTCGGTCTTCGTTCGCCAAATCATGGAGCGCCATGGTCAAAGGCAGATTGTAGGGCATGGAAAGCACATTATGGGCAATTAAAACCTCAAAATCGCTTAAAGACGATTTGAGCAAAGAGAGTATCTTCCGCGCGTAGTCTTTAAGCCGCCGGTAGTTCTTTTCCGGCTCCTTCTGCAAATTAATGATTTCCGAATGACGCGAAGAATACAGGGGATGCAGATCAAATTCGATCCCGGTTTGAAAATAGTCGCCCATTCCGGCAAGGACTTTAACCGGGTGGTGGTAACGATAAAAAAGCGTAGCCTGCTGCCGCACAATCTCTTCGACGCCGCCGACAACCGGGGGGCAGGAGTAATGCAAAATAGCTATGTTTTCGGGCATGGCAAAGCGATCCTCAATTTTCAAATGTACCGATCAAATAGAGTAATTTCCGTTCGGCTACCTCGTAAGAAAAATAGCGTTTTCCCAATTCAAAATTCTTTTTGACCATTCTCTCGCGCAGCTCTTCGTCCTTAAGAACGCGTTTGATTTTTGTAATGCACTTTTTAGTGGCGATACCGTCAATAGTAATCACATCAAAGCCTTTGGGTTCGATATCCACCCTGTAAATGGAATAGCGGTTCACAACGATGGGCTTTTGATAGTAAATGGCTTCCAGAAAGGCGTTTCCGAATCCTTCGTAACCGCTGGGATACGTCACCAGGTCGGCGCTTTGATAGACATCGGTAATGGTGTATTTTTTCCCGTCCGAACGTTTGTTATCTCCGATCAAATGATCTATTAAGACAAGCTGCACCTTGTGTTTTTCCGCGTATTCCACAATTCTTTGATAGTATTCCTGACCCTCGTCGCCAGCGGAATGCGAAACCACCAGGATCGGTTTTTTTAAATTCAGATAGCTTACGATTTCGATTGAACGTTCAATCCATTTACGCGGCACGATGCGGGTGGGCTGTAAAAGGAAGGGATCGTTTTCGCCGAGACCGATCATCTTTCTCAATTTTTCGCTTGCTTTTGAAGTAGTCGCCGGTTCTTCTTCAAAATTAAAAATATTGGGAATGACCGTGTTGGAAATGCCCACGCGGTAGCTTAGTTCTTTGGAAGCAAGCGAATTGATGACCACGTGGCGAATCTGATGGTGATCGGGCGGGAACGCCATGTTCAGATAATCCTGACAGGCGTTGACCAAAAAGCGATCGCGCTCCCAGAAAAAGTCGTGATGGTGGGCGATTGTCGGAATACCGGTTTCGTTGATTATCTCGGTAACGGCTAATCCCAAAGGAATGTTCATGGGAATGGTCAGGGCGTTTTCGGGAATGATTAAATCGATGTCGAATTTTTTAATAAAGCGGTAGAGTTCCTGCTTAAGCTTGTCTTTTAATTTGTGGATTTTGGCGGTCGTCTCCGCAGAACGCTTCCGAACGCCGAAAAGAGATTGCGTGATTTCACCTATTTCCGGGTGATCGAAAAAGGCTTCTTCCGCCAGATAGGATTTGGATTTGGGCGTGGAAAGTTCGCCCGCGAAATAAAAACATTGAAACCGATTTCTCTCCAGAATTTCGACCCATTTGGCGATTTCCAGCGAAACGCCGTCGGTTCCGGCGATTCGTGTGGAAATAATTCCGATATTTTTAATGGGACGTACCGGCATAAGGCGCACCCTTTTTATTTGATTGATCAATCGCACCGGACAGATTTAAAGCGATTTAATCACGTCCGGGTAATCCTTTTTTATCCGATCCCATTCCATTTTAAACCAGGGCGTAAAGCGTTCGGGATGTTCCGCCATCTCTTTTTCCAGTTCCTGCGGTGAAACGAAGCGAATGGCGGCAATTTCGTTTTGATTAACCCTGGGATCGGCGTTTGTTTTTCCGACATAAACCGAGCACAATTCATTTTCGGATCCGGCGTCATTAAAACGGGCGTGATATTTAAATTTAAACAGGAATTTCAACGGCGCGTCCAGACCCAATTCTTCCTTAAGCCGTCGATGGGTCGCCTGCTCGTAAGTTTCTCCCTTGCGCGGATGGCTGCAACAGGTATTGGACCAATACAACCCCCACAACCGTTTTTCTTTGCTTCGTTGCTGAAGGAGCAATTCGCCCTTATCGTTAAAAATAAAGATTGAAAACGCCCGATGAAGAATGCCGTCGCCGTCGTGGCAGGTATCTTTGTTTTCGTATCCCAGAACGTTATCGTTTTCATCCACCAGAACTAATTTTTCATCATCAAACGAGACAATCCGGTTATTACTCATGGTTCCCTCAAGCAGTTTGTTTTTAAATGAATTCGCAAAAAGTACAATTACGTTTATACTCATTCGGATATTCGTATTGTTCCGCCCTATCAACGCGGCGGTTATCCTGATTGAAAAAACTTCGCATCATTTTTTTTGCGATTTCGGAACTATTTTAAATCGGTAATATACGCCCGATAGCCCGCGTTGCGGATGGCGCTTGCCACCTGTTCCGCGTTTTCGGGACAGAGAGCGATTACCGCTCCGCCTCCGCCTCCGCCGGTTAGTTTGGCTCCCAGCGCGCCGTTGTTTCGGGCGATTTCGACTAATTCTTCGATTTCTCTGCCCGAAACCTGAATGGCGTTTAACAGACCCTGATTGATATTCATTAATTCGCCCAGTTGCTGCAGCTCGTAATTTTCGATAGCCTTGACCGCCTCCAGCACTAATTTATCGATTTCTTTGAAAATGTGATTGTAAAGGCGTTTGTTGTTTTCCCAGGCTTTACGAACCCGGGCGACCATCTTGGCGGTCAGGCTTTCGGTCCAGGTGAGACCGATTACAATCCGGATCGGATTCGGCACGTTCAATTTGCGAATAAACGGCGGATTCCCCTTGCGGTACAGCAAAAAGTCGCCGTAAGTCGCCAGAGTGTTGTCGATGCCCGAAGCCGTGCCGTGGATAATTTGCTCAGATTTAAAGGCTAATCCGGAGATTTCTTCCAACGAGAGATTAATGTTAAATTTTTCAGCCAGGGCGCGGATAATCGCCACCGCCAAAGAAGCGGAGCCGCCGAGTCCCATGGCTCTGGGCACGTGAGGAAAAACCTCGATTTTCATGTTTTCGTTTTGCAGCCCGAGCTCCTGAATAATCAGATTGAGCGATTTAAAGATGGAGTATTTGTATTCTTTTTCTTTCTGCAGCCGTTCTTCCACGCCCCATCTTGAGATTAGCAAATGAATCCCGTCGTCCGGGCTGTCGGAGACGATTGCCTGCATGGCTAAAGGGATGGGCGCGGCGATGGCGTGAGAGCCGTAAACCACGGCGTGTTCGCCCAATAAAATAACTTTTCCGTGTCCGGTGGGAATTTTGTCTTCCGAAGGTTCGAGGTAGAGCTCGGCTCTGGGTTTTTCTTCTTTTTGCGCCAGATCGTCGATGATCTCTTTCGCTTTCCAGACTTTTATTTCATTGGATTCGATCAGTTTTTCGACCACCGTTTCAAAAATTTCCGGAGTGGCTCCGGCTGCCATGGCTACGCTGCGGGCGTGCAGACTCATGTGACCGCGCTGAATTCCTTCGGTAGCCAGGGCGCGAAGCGCGGAAAAATTCTGGGCGAGACCGACTGCGCCAAGAACTTCGGCTAATTCGCCCGCCGATGAGATATTCAGAATATGGTGCGCGATTGCAACGGTGGGATTGCTTTCCACCGGACCGCCCACAATGCCCACGCGAATGGGTATTTCGATAAATCCCAGCAGGTCTCCGTTTTCCGCCTTTTCCCAGCGCGTTAAAGAAGTGTAATGTCCGTCGCGGGCGGCGTAGGCATGGGCGGCAGCCTCGATTGCCCGCCAGTCGTTTCCCGTTGCGATAACAACCGGATCGATGCCGTTCATAATGCCCTTGTTATGCGTTGTGGCGCGGTAAGGATCGGCTGCGGCAAATTCGTACGCCAAAATAATTCCGTCGCGGACCTCTTCGCCGGAGTAGCCCTTGCCTTCCAACAGCTTAACCGGTATCCGGCAGCCCGAACGCACCAGAGAACGGTCGGCAAGGTTGGAAAGAATCCGTAAAAAGACTTCGCCGCCGGTAATCTTTTCGATTAAAGAAGCCACGCCTTCGCACATGCTGTTAACCAGATTAGCCCCCATTGCATCGCGGGTATCGACTAACAGGTGAACAATAACCATGTCGCCGCGATGTGAAGACCTGTTTAAAATACGAACTTCCAGATCGAGCGCTCCGCCGCCGCGGGCGATCATTTTGGGATGCAGACTGTTGGCTAAATTTAAAATCTCTTCTTTGTTTTGCAGAATAGCCTGTTTTGCCGAAGAAGGATTTTTTACTCCCACAATCTGCACCTGACCGATCAGAATAGGGGCTGTGTATTCGCTGCTAAAGCCTCCGGCTTCGCGAACCGTTTTGGCAGCCGCGCTCACCGCTGCGACAATCGACGGTTCTTCCACTACCATCGGCACGATGTAGTCTTTGCCGTTGATTAAAAAGTTCAGCCCAAGACCCATGGGCAAACCAAATACGCCGATCACGTTTTCGATCATGCGGTCGGAGTCTTCGCTGCGCAACAGATGATTGCCGTTTTTCAGCAACGTGTAATCGTCTTCGGTTAAAAATTTACGTTCGTGCAGCAGCCGAAGTCGTTCCTGAATGCTTAATTTATAAAAATTAGCAATTCTTGAACTCGCCATTTTTATCATCCTGTTTATTTGTATTGGATTTTTCAAAATTATCCGATTCGTTTTTAATTAGCGATAATCTAATGAATTATGCTCAAATTTGAAAAGATTTTTACATCAACTGAACCTGATAGCCGGCGGGACTGACCTTAAGATCCAAAGGGTAAAAGCCCTCTTTTTGAATATGAGCGGCGGCAGCCTTTAGCTTTTGCGGATCGTCCGAGAATAAAATGCCGATATCACCGCTTCCCGCGCCGGAGGGTTTGTACGCGGTTCCCTGTTCGCGGGCAATATCCGCGATTTTCTGATGCAATTCGGAAATGATGGGCATTCCGCTGCGCTCGCCCAATTCTTTCAGCGTCTGGTAAAAGTCGGAAATCAGTTTCAGAAAAACGGGAACCTGCTGCGCCTGAAAAGCGAGGCATCCCTCTTCGCTGATTTTTTTCAAACGATCCATAATGTCGTGAAAAATTTGCGGATGCGCTTCTTTGAGCTGATTGACGCCGCGAACCATCTTGCGAGTTGAGGCGCTGGTTCCGGTAAACACTGTTTTGAAAAAGAGACCGGGACAGGCGTCGATTTGACGGGGAACTTTTGTCAGAGGATCGTTATCGCGGATTCTTTGATAGACCAGATAACCGCCGAAAAAGCTGGCGGCAATGTCGATTCCGCTGCCCAGTTTGCCCTGAGCGTGGTGATGGGCGTTTAAAGCCATCCGGAACAGTTCTTCTTTTGACCAGGGTTGATCGAAAGCCCTGGCAAGAGCGGAAACCAGAGCCACGCAGAGCGCCGCGCTGGAGCCAAAGCCCAGTTTGGTTTTCAATTCCCTGGAATAAAAAGCGTCGGTATTGATTTCAATTCGCCAGGCTCGGTTAGCGGCGGAACGGGTATCGATGGACTGAAAAATAAACTCGAAAATCTTGGAGAAAAAATAGAGACGTTTTAAAAAGTCAGGATCAAGCGCAGGATCGAAGCGTACGTTCCCTTTGGGAGTAACGACAAAAGGCAGTTCGGGTAAATCGAGCGCCGGCGAAAACAGGCGGAATTCGCCGCCTTTAACGGGAGTAAAGGTCACGCGAGCCTGGGCGTTAACGGCGCAGACAAGCGCGGGAGCGTCTTCGAGAACGGCGTATTCTCCCAAAAGGATCATTTTTCCCGGAGCGCTGGCGTTAATCAATTGTCTTCCTCCAGAATTTGTGCGTCCGGTCCCGGGCGATTGACAATCACGCGTTCAATTCCCGGAACGGACAGCAGACAGTCGCGGGTTTTTTGTTCGTCTTCCGGCAGACACAAAACCTTAATCTGAGGTCCGGCGTCAATGGTAAAAAATGCGGGAACGCCGGTCCGGCGCAATTCGCGCACGGCATGCATGGCTTCCACTGTTACGGCATTCCAGTAAATGATTCCCGGATTTCCGCTTAACGCAACCGCGTGCATCTTTAAACAACTGTGCTCGCTCAATTCTCCCAGCTTCGGAAAATCCTTTGTTTTAATGGCTTCGCGCATCTGTTGTAAATCGTACTCCTGCGTTTCGATCCAGTTCCGGTAATAAGGCGAAGTCTCTTTGGAAAGCGTCATGCCGTCGGTTGAGCCCACTTTTTTGGGTTGCTCGGAAGTAATCCCGATTAACAGGCGGATGTCCCAGTAATCGGGCGGGAACAGTTGTTCGGCAAAGGCGTCCGATCCGTCGTCCGAAACACCTTTGTGCATCTCGACGAATCCCCCGAAAATTGAGCGCGCCGCGGAACCGGAGCCCCGGCGTGCTAAAACGGAAAGTTCGCGGGCAGAGAGATTTAACCTTAACGCGCGCGTCGCCGCCAGCGTGAGCGCGGCAAATCCGGACGCCGATGAAGCCAGTCCCGCAGCCGTGGGAAAGTTGTTGAAACTGTTGATCCTTGCTTTTTGCTTGATTTTTGCCCGATCGCGGATTAAATCCAAAAACGATGAAACTCGGGCGACTTCTTTCGGCTTTGCCTTTTGTCCGTTTAAAAAAAGCACGTCTTGTTCGATTTCATCGGAAAAAACGATTTCGGTTTCGCTCCGTAAAGTACTTAACGTAAGGGAGATTGAACCGACTGCCGGCAGATTGAGTCTGGCGTCCCGCTTTCCCCAGTATTTTATCAGCGCGATATTGGCGTGCGCGCGAGCCCTGCACTTCATCAATAAAAAACCTTTGTTAATTGAAAAAATCAATTTACGTAAAAATAGGATGTTTTTGTGAATAAACACAAATTAAATTTAATAAACAGCTCGCTAAATTGTGAAACCCTTCCCGCCGGTTTTTACGTTTAACGATGTCGGACAAAGTTGAAACTTAGTTTTAAGTTTTTTAGCTTTGCCGTCAATAAATCGCAAAGAAAGGTTTAAGCATGGAAATTCTTGTCGCCACGGGCAATAAGCATAAATTGCAGGAAATTCGGGAGATTCTCGGCGATTTACCCGTAACCGTAAAAAGCATTGCCGATCTGCCGCGGAAAATCGAAGTCGAAGAAAACGGAAAGACCTTTGCCGAAAACGCAGCTATTAAGGCGCGCGCGTATTACGATTTGGCAAAAATGCCGGTAATGGCGGACGATTCCGGTCTGGAAGTGCCCGCTCTGAATAATCAGCCGGGAATTTACTCGGCGCGTTTTGCCGGAGCCGACGCCGATTACGCCGAAAACAACCGATTGCTTTTGCGGCGCATGGCGCATTTGAAAAAAGACCGGCGCAAAGCGCGCTTTGTGTGCACGGTGTGTTTTAAAACGGAAAAGGGCGAATGGTTTTTTACGGGAATCACCGAAGGTTTAATTTTAGACGAACTGCGCGGAGAAGGGGGATTCGGTTACGATCCTCTCTTCTGGATTCCGGAACTGGAGCAAACCTATGCCGAGTTGAGTCCGGAAGAAAAAAACCGGATAAGCCACCGAGCCAGGGCGTTAATGAAATTCAAGACGTTTTTAAAGGATTATTTTAAAGCGCAATAGTCGCGGTGACCCAAGGGATCAAAAAACGGCACAGTGTATTGGTTTATTAACACTAAAATTCTTGTTTTTTGGCGGAAATTGTTAAGGGTTAAGAGTTAAGAGTTAAGGGTTAAGTGGCTTCTCCAATATCTCGGTACGGCTTTCTGATAACTTGTTTCCCTTTTTCCTTTAACCTTTAATCTTTAATCTTTTGTCCTT
>JAADIP010000168.1 GCA_013151275.1 Calditrichota bacterium
GTATAATTCCTCCGGAATTAAAAATTAACAGCGTTCTGTCATTTCTTTCCCGACAATGCGGGAGAGAAATCTTTTTACTCAAATAGAACTAAAAGATTTCTCTTCGCTGCGCTCATCGAAATGACAGTCACTTGTAACTTTGTAACTCGTTACCTGCAACCTGCAACTCTGTCAAGTCCTTGTCACTCGTTACTTGTAACTTATCACGCATTACGCGTCACGGCTTTCTGCTCTCCGCTCTCTGCTTTCTGACATGTCTCTCGCTTTAGTCCGCCCACGGAGCACATTGACCTGATATGTGTCGGATTCGGGTAAAAATAACCCGTTTGGATGAAGGTATTTCCATCAATTAATGACATTATTCAAAAAATTTTAAATAAAATTCAAAATTCTGTGTTTTCGATTTGATAAAACTGAAAAATGGAGTTAATTTTCAAAGATAAAGCACCGGGAAAAAACAATGCGAAAAAAAGATTACAAAGCGATTTTCAATAAATCGTTTAAACCCTGGTTAAAAAAGAAGTCCGGGGAAATTGCGTTATTCATGAGGTCGGAAGAGCAAGACTGGAAGCCGATTGTCAATTCCGGTTTGCAGCAAAATAAAATCTCCGCTCTTTCCGTGGATGAAACGGACTTACTTTCCGCCGACAGTTTTATCGAGATGCAGAACGCTCCCGATAGTATTAAAAATGTTTTGGAAAAAAATAGATTTCAATGGATTTATCGGATCGGCAAAGGAGACTTTTTAATCGGCGGCGCCGGAGAGATCGATGAAACCAGGCTATCGATCCTGGAGCTATGCGCGCAGGTATTTGAATTATTGGTCATGAATTCGGAATTGGAAGAAGAACTTCAACGCACTACAAGACGCATGCGGCAGGTGATCGAAGAAACGAGCGCTCTTCACGAAATAAGCAGATCCCTTGAATCGCTGACATCATTGGATAAGTTGCTTCAAAATATTGTCGAAAAATCCATGTATCTGTTGCATGCGGAATCGGGATCGTTAATGTTGTTTACTCCCGAAGGAGAAGAATTAGAGTTTAAAGTGGCATTGGGTCCTAAATCGAAAAGCGTTAAGCCTTTCCGCATTAAATTGGGGCAGGGCATTTCAGGCTGGGTCGCCAAATACGGGCAGCCCATCCTTATAAGAGACGCTTACAAGGATCCGCGGTTTGATCCTTCGTTCGACAAGCGCAGCGGGTACAGGACACGCACTTTTTTGTGTGTTCCCCTAAGATACAAAGAAAGGATTTTAGGCGTAGTTACCATCCTGAATCGTCTTGATTGTCATCCGTTTAGCGAAAAAGATCTTGAATTATTATTAACCTTCAGTACTCAGGCTGCACTGGCTATCGAAAATACCAGACTGTTGAAAGAAGCCATTGAACAGGAACGCCTTAAAGCCGATTTAAAAGTGGCTGCGGAAATCCAAAAGCTTCTCATTCCTCAGGAGTTACCCCAAATAGAGAATCTGGAAATTTCAGCCACTTATATTCCCTGCAAAGAGATGAGCGGCGATTTTTACGATGTAATCCCTTTAACCGACGGCAAATGGGCTTTTGTGATGGCGGACGTTTCCGGTAAAAGCATTCCCGGCGCCATGCTCATGTCCAATCTTCAGGCGTCGATCCGAACCTATTTTCAATTCTCTTCCGAACTCGTTTGGATCATTGAGAATTTAAATAAGCTGATTATTAAACAGACAACCAGCGATCGTTTCATTACCTTTTTCTGCACCCTGTTTGATCCTGAAACGCAATCCCTGTTAAGCGTGAACGCCGGACATAATCCGCCCCTTCTTTTGAATATCGACGGCACTTTCACTCTGTTAAATCAGGGCGGAATTTTTTTGGGCATTCTCCCGTGGAAGTATGACCAGCAAAATTGTTCTTTTAAAAAAGATCAACTGCTTGTCATGTACACCGACGGACTTGTTGAGGCGATGAATGAAAAGGAAGAAGAATTTGGGCTGGATCGATTGAGAGGACTTGTTTTAAAATACAGGGAGGAACCGCTGAAAGATCTGGAAGCGCGAATAATCAAAGCGGTTCGGGACCATACGGGAGAAAAATCCCTTGAAGATGATTTTACGTTAATGATGGTCAGAAAAGTAAAATGAAAAACCGTTAAATTAAAAGCGTCCCAAAAAATCGGAATTACGGTGAAAACCATAAAAAAATACCGAAAAATTTCATCACAATCTGTTAACTCCGGCGACGGACGCGATAAAGAGGAAATATTAAAATTTTTTGAAAAAAATAATGAGCTGATCCAGGCTCCGGATTACAAATTTTGTCTTCTATCCGAATTGTTTAATTCTTTTAGGATTACGAGGAAAAATAAAGATGATTTTATTAAAGATGATAATTCGAGAATAAAGGTTTTTGCGTTATTTTAAGAATTTATATCAATTATTTGATTTAACAGAATGCGATGTACAGACGACAAACATAAATAGAAGTAATTATAATAAAAGGACAAGAGTATGAATTTTCCGACTCATTTCCAGGAAAACGGAGAGATCGTTGTCATTGATATCCCTCGTCGGTTAACATCCGAAATATCCGGGGAATTGAAACGATTGATGAAGGAACTTATCAATCAGGGAAGATATAAAATTATAATGAATTTGGAAAAGACGCGTTATATGGATTCCAGCGGTTTGGGAGCCATTGTTTCAAAAATAGCAGCCACTCGATCAAAAAACGGCGATATCCGTCTGGCGGCGCCTCAACAAACCATAGTGGATTTGCTCGAATTAACTCACATCAATCAAATCATTAAATCGTTTTCAACAGTGGATGAGGCTGTAAACAGTTTTAAGGAGTGAATATAGATGGTGCGTCAGGAAGACCATTTCGACCGACGGAGATTTCATCTTTCCGAGCCGGATTATAGCAGACCAGTTTACCAGATACCTGAATATTTCCAGCAGCGTTTAATGCAGAAACTGACCTTTCTCTATGGTAAGGCGCGTCTCGATCATATTTATCCGGAATTAGAAAGAATTATGAAGGTGTATTACGCCCACAAAGCGCCGTTGATGCTCGAATGGGAAAAATACTTCAGACCCGAAGATCGGTTTACCGAAAAAGATATCATATTGATCACCTACGGCGATCTAATAAAAACGCCGAATCAAAAACCTCTGAGAACGCTTTCCGAACTGACTGAAACCTATTTAAGGGGAGTTATTAATTTATTGCATATTCTGCCTTTTTTCCCGTCTTCTTCCGATCGAGGATTTGCGGTTATGGATTTTGAAGAGGTGGACCCCAATCTTGGCACCTGGGATGACATCCTTGAATTAAAAAAAGATTTCAAACTGATGTTCGACGGCGTGTTTAATCATGTGTCGTCTAAAAGCCGCTGGTTCCAGGAATTTTTAAACCAAAACCCGGAATTCTTAAATTTCTTTGTAGTATTTTCGACCAAACAGGAATTATCGCCCGATCATCTGAGATTGATTGTTCGCCCGCGAACGTCGCCGGTTCTCACTGAATTCAACACCCTGAACGGTAAACGTCTCGTCTGGACAACCTTCAGTCAGGATCAAATCGATTTGAATTACCACAATCCGCGCGTACTCCTTAAAATGATCGATATTCTTTTGACGTACGTTCGTCGCGGAGCGGATATCATTCGTCTGGACGCGGTTACTTATTTGTGGGAAGAATTGGGAACCTCATGCGTCCATCTTGAACAGACGCACATGATTATTAAACTGTTCCGGGATATTCTTAATGCGGTGGCGCCTCATGTTGCCCTTATTACCGAAACGAACGTACCTCACAAAGAAAACATACGTTATTTTGGCAACGGACGCGACGAAGCGCAAATGGTCTATAATTTTGCCCTGCCTCCGCTGGTATTATATAGTTTTCAAAACGGAAACGCGCGTAAGTTAACCGAATGGGCTGCCACGCTTAAAAAAGTTTCCGACGAAGCGACCTTTTTTAATTTTCTGGATTCGCACGACGGCGTCGGATTGATGGCTGTTCAGGGAATTCTGACGCAGGAAGAAATCGAGATGATGGCTCTACGCGTGATAGAACACGGCGGATTCATCTCTTACCGCGCCAATGCTGACGGATCTTTAAGTCCTTACGAATTAAACATAACCTGGTTTAGCGCCATTAACAACGAAGACGCCGACGAACCCATGGAATTGCAGGTAAACCGGTATGTCGCCTCGCGCGCAGTCGCCCTTGTGTTAATGGGCGTTCCGGGAATTTATCTGCACGGATTTATCGGATCGAAAAACGATGCGGATCTTGTTCTGGAAGAACGGCAAACGCGCAGCATCAACAGAAAGACTCTCAAGAAAAAAGAACTGCTGAGAGCGCTTGAGAATCCCGAAACAACTACTTACCATGTGACGCGTCAATTGGTGCGTCTGGTGGAAATCAGAAAACGACAGCGCGCTTTCCATCCCAATTCGCCTCAGAAAATTCTGAATATCTCGGATTCTGTTTTTGCCGTAATGCGCTACACCAAAGATCATTCTGAAATTATTTTAACATTTACAAATGTCACGTCCAGGTCTGTGGCAATTAACACAGACTTAAGAGAATGGGGGATACCGGGTAACCATCACTGGCGAGATTTGATCAGTAAGCGAACGTTTGATACGCACGATCATTTTCTGTCTTTTCGGTTAAAGCCCTACGAAGTGCTCTGGTTAAAAGCCCTAAACGGAAAATTTCAAATTATTGAATAAGCTGCACCCAACAACCCTCAGCAGGGGATCGATGTCCTTTTCGGATGTCGGTCCCTTTTTTTGTTTTTAACGGAAACGGCTCGGGAATTACCGGTTTGGGAGGTTCTCGGATTTTAATCTCTTTACTTCCACAGTTTTAACTTTTTCGCCCCGCACAAAAATCCTCGTCCCGTCATTTCCGCTTGCAAATCAAAAATCATAAATCATCAATCATAAATCCCAATCTGTTGTCATCCTGTTTGCATGTAATCGTTTTATTTAAGAAATTTTACATCACGGTTTAACAGGGGAGAGTTATTTTGAAAAAAATAATTTTAGTATTCTTGTTCGTTCCCTTCTTTTTAACGGCTCAAAATACCTTTCAGCGTTACTTTGCCGACAGCACCCTGCGCATCGATTATTACCACATCGGCGACAGCGATGAAGAAATAATCACTTTGGATCAATTTTACCTGCAACCCGTATGGGCGGGTGCGGAGACAAAGCTGATCGATCCTTTTGATAACGGGAACTATTACATTAAAGTTTTTGATCAAAGCGGAAAAGTCCTGCTTTTTTCCAAAGGTTTTAACAGTTATTTCGGAGAATACCGCGCCACGGCGCCGGCTAAAAAAGGAATTAAGCGAACCTTCCATGAAACAGCGCTCATTCCTTTTCCGCGCCAGCCGGTTCTTTTTAAATTTTATTCACGGGACAAAGAAAACAATTTGCAGCCTGTTTATGAACAAACGATTGATCCCGCGAGTTTATCGATAAATTCCGAAAATCGCGCAGCGGGCGCAAAGGCGTATTCCCTTCACAAATCGGGCGATGCGCACAAATGCGTTGATATCGCGATTCTGGCGGAGGGTTACACGCTTGAGGATAGTTCGAAAGTAAAAAAAGATTTTCGCCGATATACGAATATTCTTTTAAATAAGCCGCCGTTTTCGGACTTCAAAAATAAGATAAATATCTACGGCGTTTTCAAGCCGTCGCAGGAGAAAAATTGCGACGAACCGACCCGCGGCATTTACCGCAACACGACTCTTAATTGCACATTTAATTCCATGGGATCGCCGCGTTATTTATTGACCGAAGATAACCGAACCCTGCACGATCTGGCTTCAGCCGTTCCTTACGACGCCCTGATCATCATGGTCAATCAGGATCGATACGGAGGCGGAGGAATTTACAATTTTTTCATGGTTTTTACGACGGACAATGTGCTGAGCGAAAATGTATTTATTCATGAATTCGGACATTCCTTTGCGGGGTTGGCGGACGAATACTATTCATCCGGCAATGCTTACGATGAATTTTATCCGCCCGGAGTGGAACCGACGGAACCGAATATAACGCGCTTGCTTAATCCGCCCAAAGTAAAATGGCAGGAACTTGTTGAAAGCAATGTGCCGCTGCCGACTCCCTGGCGCAAAGAAGAATTTGACCGAATTCAAACGGATTATCTGAAAAAGCGGCGGGAATTCAATGAAGAAATCGCTCGTTTGTCGCGGGCGGGCGCTCCATCCGAAAAAATTGCGGCAAAGAAAAAAGAAGCGGATGCGCTATCCGTAAAAATTGAAAAAACTTTGGACAAATTGATTCAAACCGAAAAATATTCAGGTAAGGTGGGAGCCTTTGAAGGAGCGGGCTACGTCTCAAAGGGCATGTATCGTCCGATGCTCGACTGCGTGATGTTCAGGAACGGCGACAGACCGTTTTGTAAGGTTTGCGCGCGACGTATCGAAGAGGTTATTCGTCAGTTGTGCGACGATTGAATATTCTGAAAGGAAAGTCTTCGGATGAACGATATTTTTGATGTGATTATAGTCGGCGCCGGTCCTGCAGGTTCTGCGTCGGCTCTTTTTTGTGCGCGTCTGGGTTTAAACGTTTGTCTGATCGAAAAAGCGAAATTTCCGCGCGACAAAATCTGCGGAGACGCCATATCCGGTAAATCGATGACAGTTCTAAAAGATTTGAATCTGCTAAACGAAGCCAAGAACCTGCCTTCCGCCATGATCGAATCCATCACCTTCGGAAATCACGATCACGACACGGTGACCATTCCTCTTTTAGGCGATAAACGTCAGGGATTGCCTCCCGGTCTGGTGATCAGGCGGATGATTTTTGACGAATTCCTGTTCAGCCATGCCAAAAAAGAGGTTAACAGGGTTCTCGAAGGATTTGAAGTCCACGACCTTCTTTTTGACGGGAAGCGGGTCGTCGGAGTAAAAGCGGTTAACAAAGACGACGGTTCTTCTCTTAGCCTGCGAGCTAATCTGGTATTCGGAGCCGACGGATTCAATTCGGTTGTGGCGCGTAAAACCGGCTTGTTTGATCGCGATCCCGAGCACTGGGTGGTGGCTCTCAGGCAGTACTATCGCAACGTTAAAGGACTCAAAGGTCAAATCGAACTCCATTACATCGACGAGGTGCAGCCGGGTTATCTGTGGCTGTTTCCTGCGGACGGCAATGCGGCGAATGTGGGCATCGGAATGTTGTACAAATCATTAAAAAAACGAAAAGTCGATTTAAAAAAAGCCATGACCAAGGCGCTTCAAAGCGATTTTTTTAAAGAACGATTTTCATCGGCGGAGCCTCTGGAAAATCCCGTGGGATGGAACCTGCCTGTGGGAAGCAAGCACCGGAAAAATTTCGGGAACGGATTTTTATTGCTTGGCGACGCCGCCGGACTGATCGATCCGTTTACCGGCGAAGGCATCGGCAACGCGCTTTATTCGGCAAAAATCGCCGCAAGAGTTGCAAAAGAAGCAAATTCGGTCAGGAATTTTAGCGCCGACTTTCTTGCGAAATACGATCGGGAACTGTGGAATTCATTGGGCAGCGAATTGAAAGTGAGCGCAAAATTGCAGAGAATAGGAAGAATTCGCATTCTTCTTAATTTGGTGATTAAAAAGGCTGCTCACAGTCAGCATGCTCGCGAAATTATCAGCGGGATGATGGCGAATCAAATTCCGAAAACAAAGTTCGCCGATCCGTTGTTTTATGTTAAATTATTTTTAAGTTGATATTTTCGGATGTTAACCAAACAGAAGAGGAATTAAACATGAGAAAAACAATCTTATTTTTCTTGCTGGTAACAGGTCTGTTTATGATTAGCTGTTCAAAACCCGGCACTGACAATACGGAAAGGATAAAATTGCAGAAAATGATCGATCAATTCGTAAAGACCGACATCACCTACGATCATTCTTTGTTAAATGATCGGCAGAGAAAAGTGGTCGAAAATTTGTACTGGGCTGCAAAGGTCATCGACGAAATTTTTCTTGATCAGGTTTACGCGAAGAACAGAGAAATTCTGAAAACCCTGGAACAATCCGATGATCCGCTGGACAAGCTGCGGCTTGAATATTTTAAAATCATGTTCGGTCCTTTTGATCGCTTAAATCACAATCAACCGTTCATCGGCAACCAGCCAAAACCCAAAGGCGCAAATTTCTATCCTGCGGACATGACAAGAGAAGAATTCGAGAACTGGATTAAAACTCATCCCGGCGACGAAAAAGCTTTTACTTCGGAATTTACGGTTATTCGCCGTAAGGGGGACAGTCTGGTCGCCGTTCCTTATTCCGAGTACTATCGCGAACCCCTTTCCCGCGCGGCTGAATATCTGAAAAAAGCCGCGGAATTTGCCGATAATCCCACGTTGAAAAAGTACCTCATCCTGCGCGCCAAAGCGTTTGCAACAAACGATTATTTTGAGAGCGACCTCGCCTGGATGGATTTAAAGAATCACGAGATCGAAGCGATCATCGGACCCTACGAAGTTTACGAGGACGAACTGTTCAACTACAAGGCGTCTTTCGAGGCGTTTATTACGCTGGTTGATCCCAAAGAGAGCGCCAAATTGGAGAAATTTGCCGCCTATCTGAACGATATGGAGCGGAATCTGCCCATTCCCGATAAATTTAAGAATTTCAATCGCGGTTCGGAATCGCCCATTGTGGTGGTGCAGGAAGTCTTTTCAGCCGGCGACACCAAGGCAGGCGTGCAAACTCTGGCGTTCAACCTGCCGAACGATGAGCGGGTGCGCGAAGCAAAGGGTTCCAAAAAGGTCATGCTAAAAAACCTGCACGAAGCCAAATTCCAAAAATTGTTGAAACCCATTGCTCAGCTAATTCTTGACGAAAAACAATTACCTTATGTTACCTTTGATGGTTTCTTTAATCACACGCTGATGCATGAAATTTCGCACGGTCTCGGACCGGGTAACATAATAATAAACGGGCGGAAAACGGAGGTTAAAAAAGAACTTAAAGAAACCTATTCCAGCATCGAAGAGTGCAAAGCAGATGTGCTCGGAATGTACAATAATCTGTTTATGATCGAAAAAGGCGTATATCCGCCGTCATTTAAAAAAGAAGTATGGGCGACCTTTTTGGCGGGAATTTTCCGTTCGATACGTTTTGGAATTAACGAAGCGCACGGCGCGGGCAATGCGTTGATTTACAACTACCTGCTGGAAAAAGGGGCTTACGAATACGATCCGAAACTGCAAAAAGTAAGGGTTAATTTTGAAAAAATCCGTCCGGCAGTACGGGACCTTGCGCACACCTTGCTGGTAATTCAGGCGCAGGGCGATTATGAGGGAGCCAAAGCGCTGTTGGCAAAATACGCCAAAGAAACTCCTTCCATGCGCTGCGCAGAAAATTGTCCGGTTTACCGATTGATATCCGCCCGGTTTTTGAAATTGAAAGTGAGTTGGGGAAGTGACAAGGGCGTGATGCGTGACGAGTGACAAGTAACATAGTAACAAGTGACAGGGTCGTGATGCGTGATGCGTAACAGATTATCAGAAAGCGGAAAGCCGTGACGAGTAAGATTAAAGTTCTCTCAAGATTAAAGTCCTTACAAGATTAAAGTTCTTTCAAGACTAAAGTAACATAGTGACAAAGTGACAAAGTGACGCGTAATGAGTAAGACAAAAGACAAAAGAGAAAGCAGAATTCAGAGAGCAGAAAGCAGTAGGTAGTAGGAAAAAAATTGTGGAATGTTTGTTTTAAAAGAGAAAACACTTTTTATTTTCAAAAAAATAATTTGGCTGAATTATTTAAACCTTTACGCGATTTCGGAGATAACTCATTACGCATTACGCATTACGCATTACGCATTACGATGACCGAATAAGCCGCTTAACCCTTAACCCTTAACCCT
>JAADIP010000016.1 GCA_013151275.1 Calditrichota bacterium
AAAAAAAGCCACCCCGTTCCGTCAGAAAGGGATGGCTTTTAAATCAGGGTTTATTGCTTCTTTTAGTTCTTTTTGTCGTCGTCAATCACTTCGTAATCGGCGTCTTCCACTTTTTTATCTTCAGTAGTAGTTTGCTGTTCGCCGCCTGCGGCTCCGCCGGGTGCTCCGCCCTGTGCGTCAAATCCGGCTTGTTGTTGCGCTCCGGCTCCGGCTTCGGCTCCTGCCTGAGAGTACAGTTTTTGCGCTATTTCATTCCAGGTTGTGTTCACCTGATCCATCGCGGATTTCATCTCTTCCACGTTTCCGGATTTATGAGCTTCTTTTAATCTGCCCAGAGCGGTCTCGATTTTGGAGCGATCTTCGGGCGACACTTTATCTTTAAGGTCATTTAATTGCTTTTCCGTTTGATAGATAACCGTATCAGCCTTGTTCTTGGTTTCAATCTCTTCGCGACGTTTCTTGTCTTCTGCTGCATGCTGCTGAGCTTCGCGTTTCATGCGTTCTACTTCCTGTTCGCTTAAACCGCTGGAAGCTTCGATGCGGATGCTCTGCTCTTTGCCCGTGGCTTTATCTTTAGCCGTTACGTGCAGAATACCGTTGGCGTCAACGTCGAACGTAACTTCGATTTGCGGAACGCCGCGCGGTGCAGGCGGTATTCCGTCAAGAATGAACCGACCCAGCGTGCGGTTATCGGCAGCCATCGGACGCTCTCCCTGCAGAACGTGGATTTCCACCGTCGTTTGATTGTCCGCCGCCGTGGAGAAAATCTCCGATTTCCTTGTCGGAATGGTTGTATTGGCTTCGATCAATTTGGTCATTACGCCGCCGAGAGTTTCGATACCCAGCGAAAGCGGAATAACGTCGAGCAGCAACACATCTTTCACTTCACCGGTCAATACTGCGCCCTGAATTGCGGCTCCGATTGCAACGACCTCGTCCGGGTTCACGCCTTTGTGCGGTTCTTTGCCAAAGAAATTCCGTACTATTTCCTGCACTTTCGGAATCCGCGTCGAACCGCCGACCAAGATCACTTCGTCGATGTTCTGAGCTGATAAGCCGGCGTCCTTTAAAGCAATTTTGCACGGCTCAATGGTTCTCTGCAGCAAATCATCGATCAGTTGCTCGAATTTGGCTCGTGTCAGCGTCATGGTAAGATGCTTAGGTCCGGATTCCGTTGCCGTAATGAACGGCAGATTGATTTCGGTTTGCATGGTTGACGAAAGCTCAATCTTTGCTTTTTCGGCAGCTTCCTTTAAGCGTTGCAGCGCCATCGGATCTTTGCGCAGATCAACGCCTTCCTGTTTCTGGAATTCGTCGGCTAACCATTCGATGACCCGCTGATCGAAGTCGTCTCCGCCCAGATGGGTGTCGCCGTTGGTCGATTTAACTTCAAAAACACCGTCTCCGATTTCCAAAATGGAGATATCGAAGGTTCCGCCTCCGAGGTCAAATACCGCGATCTTCTCGTCTTTCTTCTTGTCCAGTCCGTAAGCCAGCGCAGCCGCCGTGGGTTCGTTGATGATGCGTTTCACATCCAGACCCGCAATCCTTCCGGCGTCTTTTGTAGCCTGGCGCTGAGCGTCGTTAAAGTAAGCGGGAACGGTAATTACGGCTTCCGTCACCTTTTCGCCAAGATATTCTTCGGCGGTTTGTCTCATCTTCTGCAAAATCATTGCCGAAATTTCGGGCGGCGTGTATTTCTTGTCGCCGATTGCCACAACGCACACGTCGTTATTGCCGCGTTCAACTTTATAGGGAACTTCTTTGATTTCAGTCTGCACTTCGTTGTAGAAACGTCCCATAAAACGTTTTATCGAAAAAACGGTATTTTCGGGATTGGTTACAGCCTGTCGTTTTGCAGGCGCGCCTACCAAACGCTCGCCCTTTTTCGTGAACGCCACAACCGACGGCGTTGTACGCGCACCTTCGGAGTTGGGAATGACTACAGGTTCGCCACCCTCCATTACCGCAACAACCGAATTTGTTGTTCCTAAATCAATTCCTATGATTTTTCCCATAATTATTGCCTCCTTTCTGAGAAATTATTTTCAAGTTTTGTCGGTTAGACTTGCAATTGATGTGCCAAAGATATTTCGATCGATGTAATGCAACGTAAAACAACAGTTTATGCAAAATTGCGGGAAAAGATAAAAAACATGACGCTCTGACAATATGACATAAAAACAAGTCCCGACAGATCATTAAAACAAGAAAGCCGCCAAAATTAATCGGCGGCTTAATGCAATACGTTTAATCTACTTCTTGGGAATTTCTATGAACACCAGACGATCAAATTTTTCTCTGTTCTGTAATGTCCTGAGTTTGAGTTTGATTACATCCCCTGGTTTGAATTTCTTAACTTTATCGTAAAAATCGGAAACAGATTTAACCTTTTTCCCTTCAACCTCGATGATGACGTCGCCGGGAGCAATCCGAGCCTGGGATGCTGCGCTGAACTGTTCGACAGAGGCGACCAATGCTCCGCCGTCAACTTCCAGATTGTCTTTCTGCTGATCGGTTAAATTACGCAATTTCATTCCCAGATCGGGTATTCCTTTGTGCATCTTGGTCTTGGATTTGGCTTCGGAGCCGCCTTCTTCGTTATCGCGACCTTTTAATGTGGCTTTTATGGTTAATTCTTTTCCGTCGCGCCATATTTTAAGCGTAACTTTGTCGCCGGGGTTAAGCACGCCTATTTTCGCCTGTAACTCATTGGGTCGGTTTACTTCTTTGCCGTTTACCGAAAGAATGACGTCGCCCTCTTTGATTCCCGCTTTTTCTGCAGCGCTGCCTTCGATTACGCTGGTGACAAATACGCCGCGCGGGTGATCCAGTTTAACTCCTTTTGCCGTTACGGGGGTTACTTCGGAAATGTAAACGCCCAGATAGCCGCGACGCACTTCGCCGAACTTGATAATATCATCCACCACAGCCTTGGCTATGTCAATCGGTACGGCAAAACCGTAACCCATGTAATAATTGGTGTTGGTGGCGATGGCTGTGTTAACTCCGATGACTTCTCCCTTTAAATTCACCAGAGCGCCGCCGCTGTTTCCGGGATTGATAGCCGCATCGGTCTGAATAAAATTCTCGATGCTGCTGACATTGTTGCGTCCGCGTAAAATATTAATACTGCGATGCAGCGCGCTCACGATTCCCGCCGTTACCGTCGATGTCAGATTCAGCGGATTACCGATTGCTACGACCCATTCTCCGATCTTTAAATTGTCAGAATTTCCGAGAACGGCTACCGGAAGGTCTTTGGCGTCGATCTTGATCAAAGCAATGTCTGTCGAAGGGTCGGTGCCGATTACTTTTGCGTCGTATTCGGAATTATCGATTAATTTGACCCGCAATTCGTCCACATCTTCAACCACATGATTGTTGGTAAGAATGTAGCCGTCTTTGCTGATAATAATTCCCGAACCGAGACCCTGCTGTTTCATTTCCGGCTGCCGAAGCTGATCTTCGGGAATATTGCCAAAATCCCGGAAGAAGAAAAAGAAGGGATTCTCGCGCATTTTAATGGTTTTGGTGGTGTAAATGGAAACAATGGAAGGTCGTACTTTTTCTACGATATCAACGAACATGGAATTGGGATTAAAATTAGCAGCCGTTGCGGGAGGCGTGATATCCGAATTTTGGGCTTCCGTGTAAATTTTACCTTCTGTGGTACCGGCTATTGATTTTGAATCCAGATTAAAACTGGTTGTTAAAACAACGCCAATGATAACGCCAATGGTAATCAATCCCGCAACCAGCGCGAATGAGTTTTTTAAGCGATACATGGCTGTCTCCTTTCGTGGTTAGTCTCGACTATTGGCTAATATGATGAGCCGCAACAATTCTAATAATGCCATGGCAGCGGCGGCGACATAAGTAAGCGCCGCGGCGGTTAAAACCTTACGGGCGGCTGTGACTTCGTCCGACAACAGTAAACCCTGTCCCTGCAACTGTTTTAATGCGCGCATGCTGGCATTAAATTCAACGGGCAGCGTAACAATATGAAAAACGACAACGGAGGCAAAGAACAGAATGCCTAATTTCATGAAAAACAATGAGGTTCCTCCGCTAAAGAAAAATCCGATAAAAAACAGGGGAAACGCCGCGTACGAGGCGAAATTGGTGACCGGTAAAATGGCATGCCGTATTTTTAAGGGCGCGTAACCCTGAGCATCCTGCATGGCATGACCCACCTCATGGGCGGCAATAGCAACGGCGGCAAGCGAATTGTTCTTGTAGTTGTATTCCGAAAGCCGTACCTTCTTTACGCGCGGATCGTAATGATCGGTCAACTCACCCGACACAGGTTCAACCTCAACATCGTAAATGCCGTTTTGCTGCAAAATGTACTGAGCGACTTTGGCTCCGCTTAAGCCGCGAGCCGATGCGATTTTTTTGTATTTATTGTAAGTCCTCCGAACTCTCATTTGAGCCCAAACCGCTAAAATGAAAGCCGGAATTAACAGAATCATTGTCGGATCAAAAAAGAAAAATGGCATAGGCGGTCTCCTCTTTGTTTTTTTGCCAATATAACGAATATTTTTTTCAAAAGTTCAACATCAACCGATATGATTTTCAAAAACCGTACCAGAGCGGTAAAACACCCGTAAAAAGGGATTATTCGCTTGGTGTGTGCCAGATGTGCAGATAAGCCGTCTGTCATCATGACAGATTGAACCTTAATCGAAATTTACAATTTGCCGAAAAATCTTTATATTGATGTAAATGAAAGAACGGGTGACCTTTCGATGAATAACTACCTGATTGACGGTTACAATCTCGGACATAAAATTCCCGAAGTTGTTCAGCTATTAAAAAAAAGAGATTTTTACAGCGCCATCGAACGCATCGTGCAATACGTTCAGTCGAAAATTAATGCGCGCAAAAATCGCGTTATTATCGTGTTTGACGGCAGACAGGGCGTTTTTGACTTTCCCGCGGTCTCTTCGGTCGTGGAGATTAGGTTTTCCAGAAAGCCGCAGGAAGCCGACGATATTATCCGCGACTTCCTGCGGAAAACTTCGGATACTTCGGAGTGGATTGTGGTGAGCTCCGATCTTGAAATCTTAAAAACCGCCCGCGATCTGGGCGCCGGATTTATTCGATCGGAAAATTTTTATGTGCCCGGAGATTCTTCAACGCCGGACCGGCTGAGTCCCGAAACCAGACAAAAATACGATCCCAAAGACGTGGATATCGATTACTGGCTTAAAATGTTTGGCGGCGACGAAGAAGAATGAGCCTTTGAACGGGAAAACAAAATTCAGATTGAACGCAATTCAAGGAAGAGAGTGATCGGATTACATGTTTTTTTTCCCCTTACCCGTCTCGTATGCGGAAACACATTATCGGTTTCGGTTTTTTTTTAGTCTGCTGAAAAGATCGCAGCCCGAGATTATCGCGGATGCGCCGCATCGCATCGAACGTAAAAATCCGCTGCCGGTTTTGCTGCTGATTAAAGACGCGCACAAATATCCGGTGCGGCTGCTTTCGGTTCGGATTTTTATTGACCGCGAAAAAGTATTCGAACAAAATCCGGACATTAAAATTAATGAAAGACTCTGGGAAAAAATCTTTGAAATCCCCGCTTCAGGATTTAATACGGGCGTGCGCCGAATTAATGTAAAAATCGTTTACGAGGTCAAGGGCAAGGTTCGGTCGTGCTTTAACGATAATTACGTTGCCTCCTCTCATGCGCCGCTGGATTGTTATTTTTCGGATCAAAAGCTTCCGCGTACCGATCATTATTATTACGGCGATTTGCACAGCCATTCCGATTTTACCGACGATCAGATCGAATTTGCGGCGAGTCTGCCGACTATGAAAAAGATGGCTGCCGCAGTGGGGCTGGATTTTTTCTGTGTGACAGACCATTCCTACGATCTTGACGATCGGATTGACGACTATCTCAAAAACGATCCCAATCTGCCGAAGTGGGAAGCGTTTAAAAAACAATGTCAAAAACTCAATCGGGAAGCGTCAACGCCGTTCGTAATTCCCGGCGAAGAAGTAAGCTGCCGGAATTCCAAAAATCAAAATGTCCATCTTTTAATATTGAATGACGAGCGGTTTTTTCCGGGAAGCGGCGACAGCGGCGAAAAGTGGTTTCGCTATTATTCTGAATATTCGGCTGCGGAAATTGCGGAAAAGATTAATCCCAAAGCAATGGCAATTCCCGCGCACCCCGCCGAAAAAATTCCCCTTGCTCAAAAACTGTTTATTAACCGCGGGCAGTGGCGGCAAAGGGATCTTAAAAATTCCGCCTTTTCCGGATTGCAGTTTATCAACGGGGGAGAGGCAGAAGAGATAGAAAAAGGAGTCGAATTATGGACCTCTTTACTGCTGCGGGGTCAGCGCGTTTTCCCCTTTGCCGGAAACGACGCTCACGGACATTTTGCCAGAACACGACAAATCGGGATGCCGTTTATTTCGATTGAAGAGAATAAAAAACACTGCTTCGGCGTTTGGAAAACCGGAGTAAAACTTAAAGAGCCCCCCAAAACTCCCGGAGATTTTATCGAAGGTCTGAAGCGGGGATGCCTTTTTGTTACCGACGGTCCCTTTCTGGAGATAACCGGCTGGAACAAAGAGCGGCGGATATTGATGGGGGCGCAGACAAAAGCGGTCGATTTTGTTGAGTTAAAAGCATTGTCAACAACCGAATTCGGAGCAATTAATACGCTTCGGCTTATTTGGGGCGATTTTCAAAAAAAAAGAGAAGAGATTCTTTGGCAAAAGGAATTTGATTCAGATCAATCTTTTGACATTAAAGAAAAAATTTCTTTGAACCCAAAGCTTAAAAACGGTTATATTCGTGCTGTCGTCTTAACTCAAAGAGACGAGCAGACGTTTATGGCATTAACCAACTGTATCTGGATTGGGCAGGAGTGAAACTTTTCAGAAAAATTTATTTCGCAACAGGGCATTCCGACGAAAGTTGTAACCTATCTTCCTTATTCAATGTATCTTTAATTTTTACGTTGATGCGCCGGTTTTTTGTTTTAATAGTTGTCACGGCTTTTCTGTCGCCGGCTAAAGCCCGCAATCCGGTTGACTGGTCTTATTTTAACGGGAAGCGGATAAAAGACATCATTGTGGTGGGAAATAAGCACACCGAAAAAGAGGTGCTTTTGCGGGAACTCTTGATCAAACCCGGGCAAACCTTGCAGGATTCTTTATTGCAACGTTCGATGCAGCGTCTTGAAAATTTGTGGCTCTTCAACCGCATCGAATTTTTGCCTTTTAGCACCGGCGACAGCGTTTCGATAATAATTTCAGTGACGGAACGCTGGTATTTTTTCCCCTATCCTGTTTTTGACGTGGAAGACCGCGACTGGAAAAAGATTACCTATGGTTTCGGATTTGCCCATCTTAATTTTCGCGGCTGGAACGAAAAACTTCAGGCTTCCACCCATTTCGGCAACCGACCGGGATTGAAATTCGCTTACTTCAATCCGTGGATCGGCAGAGACCTCCACCTTTTTACGGGATTGTACTTCAGAACCTTTCGCCTGAATAACTACCTTTACGATTTTCCGGAGCATCATATTTACGGCGTGATCCATCTCGGCAAATACTGGACGCGTGATTTCTGGACGGAATTGATGTTGATCCGCGATCAAATTACCGTGGACGATAAAAACGTGCATTACATGGAAACCGGAAACAAGACGGACGTTAATTATGGGATACGTCTTTACAATACATTCGATTATCGGGATATTTACGCCTATCCGTCGAAAGGCTGGTATTTAAAACTCGGGATTTTTAAGATGGGCTTATTTTTGCCCAAAATCGATTACACGCAGTATCTTCTGGATTTCCGCAAATATTTTTTCCTGAAGCCTTTTATTCTTGCCGGTAGAATTTACACGCTGCAATCTTACGGCAAACTACCCGTTTATGACCGCGTTTTTATCGGTTATAAGGAACGAATCCGCGGTCATTTTAATGAAGTGTTCGAAGGCAATCACGCCTTGATTCTGGGCGCCGCGCTGCGCCTGCCCATCATCCCGGTACGGTATTTTTCTTTCGGCTCGAAACGATTGCCCGATTTTATGACAAAAGACCTGAAATTCGGATTGAACGCGGGAATTTTTGTCGAATCCGGTCAGGTGTGGAAAAAGCATAAAAATTTTGCGATACGAAAAATGGTCAGCGGTTACGGCGCAGGATTGCACATTCTATTGCCTTACGTGGAAGTGCTGCGGCTTGATCTGGCGTTCAACGAAAAGGGTAAAAGTCAATTTATCGCCGAAATTCTGATGCCGTTCTGAGCTTGCGAGTTATTATTAAGTAACGCTAAAATTCCGGTTTTTTTGGGACAGGATTTGTTAAGGGTGAAGGGTTAAGGGTGTAAGGGACTTCTCCAGCGACTCGTCACGCATCACGTCTTTCCGCTTTCCGGCAGCCTTTTACTTTAAACTCCTGACCGATTGACTATTAACAGCTTTTCTCCTGCATGGTATCGGATTGTCCGGGCTATGATTTATGATTTACGATTTACGATTGAAGGGTAAAGGGCGGATTGCCGAGGGGGAGTGTCCTTTTTTCTTTGTAAATTTTCTTATTTAATCCGCAGAAAAAAGGCTGAAAAAGAGTTGACAAGGGAGAAAAATAGTGTTAATATATCGTAAAACGATATATCGGAAAGCGATTTATTGCCATGTCACAGAATAAATACATTCAGGAAATTGCTAAAATCTTTCCCGCTTTAATGCGCTATTTTCACAACGTTGCCGGTGAAATTTCGCGGATCGGCGATTTTTCGCTTGCACAGTATCGGATATTGATGATTCTTTATCACCGCGGCACTTTAACCATCGGGGATTTAAAGCAGATGTTGGGCAACGCTCAAAGTTCGGTAAGCGAAATGATCGCAAGAATGGAAGAGCAGGGATTGGTGAAGCGGGATAAGAATCCGAAAGACAGAAGACAAACGCTGTTGAGCTTAACCAAAAAAGCCAGCCATCTAATAGAAATCCGTAAGGAAAAAATGAACGACGTTTATTATAAATTTTTGGAAGGAAAGAGCGAGGAAGAGCAGGCTGATCTTGTTGAAACTCTGCGTCATTTGCAACAATTGCTTGAAAAGCGGACCGCAGATTAAGCTGATTACGCGGATTGCGCAGATTAAGAGGAATTTTGGGTAAGGCAGATTATTGGTGTTCATTGAAGTAATTTGGCGTATTGGGCGGAGTTGATGGCAGATTAAACTGATTACGGACCGCAGATTAAGCTGATTACGCGGATTTCGCAGATTAAGAGGAGTTTTGGGTAAGGCAGATTATTTGTGTTCATTGAAGTAATCATCGAAGTAATTTGGCGTATTGGGCGGAGTTGATGGCAGATTAAATTGATTTGCAGATTGTTGAACCGCGCTCTTGCCAATCGAAGCGGCGCGCTCAATCAAACTGATCTATTTGCTTAAAACAGGCGCGGTTACTCTTTTAACGGGTTTATTTTCCTTGAATTGAAGAATTAATAAAAAGCGGGATAAATTATGATCAGAATTATTGGCGTTTTGATTGTCCTGATGTTCTGGATGACAAAACTGAGCGCTCAGCATCAACTGACCTTAAGCCAGTGTCTTGAGCGCTCGATGAAGGCGAGTCACCTATTGCGGGCGGCGTCGTATCAGGAAGACAAAGCGGAAGTCGCGCTTTCCATGAGCCGATCACAGCGGCTGCCGAGGGTTAGTTTGGGTTCCAGTTACACGAGAATCGGTAAACTTACCACGATCGAATTTTCGACTTCGCCTGGCGCGCCACCGCGTAAACTGACCTTCGGAGCTCCCAACAGGGTGAATTTTGACGTTCGTTTGCAGGTTCCTCTTTTTACCTGGTGGCGTATCGAGCATTCCATCGATCTGGCGCGTCTCGGCAAAAAATTTACGGAGCTGAAAACCGAAAAACAGAGAATCGACCTGACGGCGCAGGTTCTGCAGGCTTTTTACGGCGCGCTTTTAAATCGTAAAATAGTCGAGCTTACAAAAGAAAATCTGGAACGAAAGCAAAAGTATTTTTCAATAACCGAAAAACGGTACAAAGCGGGACAGTTGCCAAGGTTAGAGCTGCTGCGGGCGCAGGTTCAGGTTAAAAACGAGCAGAGCAATTTGGAAACGGCGCACGGCAATTATGAAAAGAGTCTGATATTTTTAGCCAAGACCGTAGGGACGCCGGAGAATTTAATTGAACCGGTCGGCGAATTAACCTTTACTCCCGTTACCGACGATCCGTCAACCATTCTGAAGAGAGCGTTAGCCCGCCGAATAGAATTGCAGCAGTTTGCCATGCAGGAAAAAATGATCGACGCGCAGCAGCGGATTATTGCTTCCGCCAATAAGCCCAATCTTTCTCTTTTTTCCAGTTACAGCATGCTGAACGGTTTTGATCCCATGAATCCCGAAAAATTTTTCACCAACTACAACATCGGTGTGCAGTTAAGCTGGGCGTTGTTCGACGGTTTTAACACGCGCTATCAAAGGCAGAGCTCGCAGCTTGACCGGATGGCGGTTCAGGAGCAGAAAAATGAAATCGAAGAATTGATCCGCATGCAGGTTCGTCAGGCTCTTGTCTCTATTAAACAGGCGGAACAGAAAATTACCGCACAGCAGGAAAACATCCGATTAGCCAAAGAAACTTTGGAAATGGCGCAAACGCAGTACGAAAACGGTTTTATTTCATCGCTCGATTTACTCGACGCCCAAAAGGTTTTACTGCAAATGGAAATGGCGTACTGGCAAACCCTGTTCGGGCACGTGACGGCAAAAATTGAATTGGGTAAAGCCATGGGAAGTTTTCACTGGTTTGAAGATCAATTGTAAGAACAGGAGAGAGGCAATGATAAAGAAGACATGGGGAGTAATTTTTTTATCTGTCGTTTTATCGGGCTGCGGTTCGCAAGGCGGAGAAAAGCAAATCGATGTTCCGAAGTCCGAAGTCAATATCGTTAAGGTAAAAGTTGCAAATGCGTCTGTTAAAAAAATAGCCGATACCAGGGAGGCTTACGGCGAGGTGAAGCCGCTGAAAACGGTGGATATTTTTTCGAAGGTCAACGGGTTGGTGGTCAATAAACTGCATCGAACGGGAGATGCGGTTAAAAAAGATGATGTTCTGGCAATTGTCAGGCAGGATATTCCCGGAATGGAGTTTGCCGAACACAAGGTGCTTGCCACGATTGACGGCGTAATTATTCGCGATGCGGTGGAAGAAGGTTCGACCGTTACAGTGAAGACCCCGCTTTTTTCCGTCGCCCGCTTAAATCCGGTTCTGGTAGAGGTCAAGGCGCCGGAGGAATGGGGAACAAAGATCAAAACCGGGACGGAAGTAAACATCAAATTAGAAGCGTTTAAGTCGAAATCGTTCACCGGAAAAGTATTTGAACTGTTGCCCGCGCTCGATCCCGCTTCACGAAGTTTTGTGGTAAGGATTAAGGTAAAGAATCCGCAGAATTCCTTAAAACCCGGAATGTTTGCCAGGGCGGAGTTTCCTCTGGGAACTCATCAGGCTTTGACGATTCCCGTTGACGGTTTAATTCGTTTTGGTTTGGAATATTATGTTTTTGTAATCAAAGACGGGATTGCAAATAAACGTCTGGTTCAACCCGGACGAATTTTCGGAAGTGAATCGGAAATAATAAAAGGGTTGAGTCCGGGTGAAAAAGTTGTTGTCTTCGGGCAGAATTTATTGGATGAAGGAAGTCAAGTAGAAGTTGAGGAAGTCCGATGAAGCTGACAGAGATTTCCATTAAAAGACCGGTGGCTGCTTTTTTATTTACGGTAACGTTGCTCATTTTAGGCTTTTTTTCCGTTCCGCAGATTCCGGTTTCTTTTTGGCCTGAGTTTGTGGCGCCTACTCTGGTGGTTTTGGTGCCGTATCCCGGAGTGGGTCCGGAAGAAATTGAAGAGCAGATTGCCAAACCGCTTGAAGAAGAATTAAGCACGCTGGACGATTTGGATGAATTGGAGACCGTTTGCGAGAACGGCATTTTAAGGATTATGGTTCGTTTTGAATGGGGAGTGGATTTTGACCGGGCGAAGTTAGATGTGCAGGAAAAAACGAACAAAGCGCGCAGCCGCTTTCCGAGAGAGGCGTTGGAACCGCGGGTTTTGCAGGTTCAGGATTTTATTCCGCCCGGAATTCAATTGGGATTCTATTCGGATACGCGCAGTCTGAGCGAGGTGCGCGAATTTGTCGATCAAAAATTGAAAAATCAATTTTTACGTCTGCCGGATGTCGCCACAGCCACTTTGTTCGGAGGCTTCGAACGCAACGTCGAAATCCGCGTCGATCCGCAAAAGCTTTACAGTTACGGGCTGTCTTTGCAGCAAATCGCCGCCGGCGTCGCTTCCGAAAATGCGGATGTAAACGCCGGTAAAGTTAAAAGCGAATTTAACGAACAGATCGTCAAGGTCGCCGGAAAGCTTCAGAATCTGGAGCATTTTAAGAAGTTGATTATTTCTTACAAAAACGGCAAACCGATTTTTTTGCAGGACGTGGCGTCCGTTGTCTTTAAAAACAAAGACCGGTTGACCATTTCCAGACTGAACGGACGGGAGATCGTCGGTCTTTCAATCCGTGAAAAGAGCGGCGGCAATACTGTTGCCATGTGCGACGAGGTTAAAGCGCTTTTAAAAGACCTGCAATCGGTTATCCCGAAAGATATTAAGGTAAAGATCATCGAAGATCAATCCGTTTTCATCAAAAACTCCATCCGCAACGTAACCCGCAACGCCTTTATCGGCGCGGGACTGGCGTCGATTATTATTTTTCTGTTTCTGGGAAGCCTCCGCAATACGCTGGTTATCGCCCTTTCCATTCCTTTGTCCATTGTAGCCACGTTTGTTCTGGTGGATAAATTCGGTTTGAGTATTAACATTATTTCTCTGGGAGGATTGGCGCTTGGCGTCGGCATGATTGTCGATTCGTCGGTGGTGGTGCTGGAAAATATTTTCCGGCATTTGCAGGAAAAAAAGCAGAAAGACCGCTACCAAGCCGTGGTTGACGCTACAAATGAAGTGGGAATGGCAATTACCGCTTCGACCCTTACTTCGATTGTTGTGTTTTTGCCGCTGGCGTTTTTGATGGGGCTTGCCGCCGTTCTCCTCGGCGAATTGGCTTTGACTGTGGTTTTTGCGCTTTCGTTTTCCATTGTTGTGGCTTTGACCATTGTTCCCCTGTTGAGCTATAAATTAATGAAAGTGGAGCCGCGCAAATCGCTGTTGGGAAAATTATCGGTTCTGTGGCAAAGGGGCATCGAAAAACTGATTGAACGATACAGGATCGCCATCGCCTTTTGCCTGCGTCATCGCTTTTTAACGATAGTCGCCGCCCTTGCGCTGTTAATCGCTTCGATTCTGTTAATTACGCCGAATCTTGATGTGGAGCTGCTTCCCGCCATTAACGAAGGGCAGTTTGAAGTGCAAATCCGCATGCCCGAAGGCACGCGTCTTGAGGTCACGCAAAAGATTGCCGAGGATATTGACAACTTCCTGTTAAATCATCCTCAAATCGAAAAAACATACAGCGTGATAGGTCAGGCGATCCGGATTGGCGAGAACAAGAGCAATATGGCAAAAATCACCGTTGACATAAAGCCGGAAGCGCGGGCTGATTTATTGCAAATCATGCGGGAAGTCAGGCAGTATTGCAGTCAGATTTCCGCTTTAAAGGCAACGGTAAAACAGGTGGACGCCACCGCGGGCATGGTGCGCGAACCGGTAAACGTGCGCATCAACGGGAACGATCCGGAAGTTTTAGCCCGTCTCGGAGAGCAGGCGGTTCAGAAAATTAAGCGGATTCCGGGCATTATTAATTTAAAAAGTTCCGTTCAGGAGGGATTGCCGGAGTTCAGTATTAAAATTGACCGGATGCGCGCCGCGGACCTCGGGATTTCTTACGCGGATATTGCCTCCACTTTACGTTTCGCTTTGCTGGGCAGAACTATTTCGCGTTACAGCGCCTTCGGAGAAGAATACGATATCACCTTAAAACTTCAGGAATCTTCTTTGACAAATATCGACGATGTGCTGAAAATTCCGGTAGTTAATCGCAAGGGGCAAAGCGTTCCGCTTTATCGTGTGGCAGAGGTGAGGGCGGATCGCAGCCCGGGCGAGATCAAACGTTTTGATCAACAGCGCGTGGTGGAAATTTTAGCCGACGTGAGCGGTCGTTCGCGGCGGGAGGTGAAAGCCGAAGTCCGGAAGATCATGGAGTCCATGCCCATGCCCAAAGGGTACTATGTCTCTTACGGAGGGGTTTCCAAAGGAATTAAGGATTCGTTCACCAGTTTAGCCCGGGCTTTGTTTATCGCCATCTTTTTGGTTTATGTGGTAATGGGCTCGCAGTTTAATTCGTTCATTCATCCCTTTACGATTGCCATGTCTATTCCGCTGGCAATTGTCGGCGTTTTGGCGGGTTTGCTGGTTTTTAACGCCGCCATCAGCACCAATGCTTTTTTGGGATCAATTATGCTTGTGGGAATTGTGGTAAATAATGGAATTTTATTATTAGATTATATCGGTCAGTTGAGATCGAAAGGGATGCCTAAAAACGAAGCGATTATTCAGGGCGGAGCCACGCGTCTGCGTCCTATTTTGATTACTTCGCTGACGACGATTTTCGGAATGCTGCCGATTGCCTTGGGGCTGGGCGAAGGCGGAGAAGCGTTAAAACCGCTGGGAGCCGTGGTTGTGGGAGGTCTGACCACATCCACCTTTTTGACCCTGTTCATTATTCCCGTGGTCTATTCGCTGCTTGACCGTTTCACAAAGACAAAAAATTATTAACGAAAGGATTTTTTATGAAGGCGGTAATGCTGAAAAAAACAGGTAAGCCCGATGTTTTAAAGATAAAAGATATTCCCGAACCGCAGCCGGGCGCGGGAGAGGTGAGAATCAAACTTCACTATGCGGGATTAAATTACGCGGAGATCCTTTCGAGAAAAGGACTTTACGGCTGGCGTCCCAAAACGGCTTATATTCCGGGCATGGAAGGCGCGGGAGTAATCGAAACCGTCGGGGAGGGGGTATCGCAGGAACTCATCGGCAAGCCGGTTATGGTGGGCACGAAATACGGCTGTTATGCGGAAAAAGTTGTGGTTCCGGCAAAACAGGCGTTACCGGCAATTCCGGATTACACCATGGAAGAAAGCGCCGCTTTTTTAGTAAATTACATGACCGCCTGGATAGCCCTGTTTGAACTGGCAAAGGTTCAGCCGGACGAGACGGTTCTGATTACCGCGGCTGCCGGGGGCGTGGGCAGCGCGGCGGTTCAATTGTGTTCGCGCTTCGGATGCAAAGTTTACGCTCTGGCGGGCAGCGAAGAAAAACTTGAATTGGTGAAAAAATTGGGCGCCTATCGCGGATTGAATTATCGCCTTAACGATTACGACCAGAAAATACGTGAAGAAAACGAAGGCGTGGATGTGGTTCTGGAAATGGTGGGCGGAGACATTTACAAAAAGAACATGAAACTGACGCGACCCTTCGGGCGGATTGTTGTGGCGGGGTTTGCCAGTTTTAATTTAAAGAAATGGAATCCTTTTTCCTGGTATCGCACGTGGAAGGACATTCCGCGCGTGCCGATTGCCGCCATGTCGCATAGTTCCATCGGCGTTTTTGCCATGCATCTGGGTTATCTGTTAAAAAAATCAGAACGCACCATGCAGTGTTACGAGCGCTTGCGGTCTTTTGTGATTGAACATAAAATCCGTCCCGTGGTAGGCAAAATTTTTCCTTTGGAGCAGGTTGCCGAAGCGCATCGCTTTATCGAGTCCCGCCGGAGCAAAGGAAAGGTTCTTCTTAAAGTTTGATGAGATGATGGGTTGTTAAGGCGTGACGCGTGATGAGTAACGAGTGACAAAGTGATAAAGTTACGAGGCAAATGTCGTAATGCGGGATGAATGATTAGAGAAGCCCTCTTAACCCTTAACCCTTACACGCTTAACAAATCCTGCCCCAAAAAACCGGAATGGGCGTTAAATGAGAACCTTCCGCCAGATCAAACAAATCCGGATTGCGGGCAAACAGTTCCAATTGTGCGGGATATTCCTCCTGTTTCGGTCTAAGAAAGCGATAGTACCTTTTCTGGCTTTCGCTTTTTTGTTGTACCTGATAACCGCCACTTTTTACGAACTCCCAAAACTGTTTGACGAAATCCGCATCAAGCGCTTCGAAGACCAGAACAATATCCAGGTCTTTTGTCGCCCGGAATGGTAATCCGGCTTGCGTAAACAAAACATCGCAAGCCGCGCCGCCGATAAGTATGTAATTATCCGCAAAATCTTTAAAAAACGTTTTGAATAATTCAAGACCTTTTACCATACTTGCTCCAGTAAGGCATCGAGCGCTTTTTGCACGCGTTCATCTTCCTGGTTTTTTAACGATAAAAACAAAGAAAGCGGATCGACAACCCGATCTTTGGTTAAAACGCCCGGAGCGTATTTCCAGACTTCCAAATGCACATCCGCTTCGCTTGACGGAACGACTTGAATTTGCTTTTTCATTTTCAGCGTTCCAAAATCGTTCTGTGAAACAGCGAAATATTTTTTATTCCCTTCTGCCAGATTGGTGTAATGGGCTAAAGCGGAGAAAGAAGCCCGGTAAACAACATTGGTCTGCGGTGGTTGTTCAAGGAAGTAAACTTTTTTAACCGGGGTTTGTAGTAATGGCAACGCCTTTTCCCACAATTTCTTTTTATCCGTTCCAAAAACAATGTACTTTTCTTTGGTTCCTTTTATGGTTGCGATGCCATTTCTTTCCAGAACTTTAGCCGCACGCGTAACCGTCATTTGTGTATAACCCAGTTTTCTGGCGATTGTTTTAAAATTAAGCGGTTCCAGATTTTCCTTTAGTAAATGATAAAAGAACAAACATTGCGCAGCCGGTAAAAATTTTTCCCGCTGTTTGGAAGCAGTCTGTTGAAACTCTCTTAAATCAATGAGCAATTGGGGAATGAACAACTGTTTACCGGGAATGACAAATGCCACCTGTTTTTGAATGAGTCGCTTGCGGTTATAAGATTCGATTGCCGGAAGAATAAAAACAACCGGACGATTGAATGCCATTTCCACAATCTCGCTGTGTTTGCGCAACTGAGCGGCTGTGAGATGTTCGTCGTTTTTTTCTTCGAGAAAAATAATCTCCCGTCCGAATAGTTTGCCCTTTTTAAACGTGTACAGGTGTTTAAGAAAAAAAGGCAAAGCCGTTTGTTCTCTTTCCGGCACGGGCTTCAGGCGAACAGAAATACCCAGTATTTCATTCAGATATTGTTCAACCACATTCATTAATTTTTATCCTTGATAACCTTGTTTCTGCACAATAACTCTCATAAAGTTATTGTGCAAATATAGCGTTATTATGTGGTAAATACAAATATTATGTGCCTATCAATCAACAATCTTCAAGATTTTATCTTGCCGTTTTTTCAACAACTCCGTTACCCGCACCCGACCGTTGAGCAGGTCTTGCATTAGAATTGATTCAATTGTTAATTCTTTTCAATCTATGTAAAGCAATCTGAATAGGTTTGTTCAGAAACGACCGTTGTTTTTGTTCGTTCCATTGCTGCATTTTCTTAACGATGTTTTTAGACTTTTCATAACCATTTGAATTCCATGGCAGATATTTTAATCTTATTTCAAACTTTACCTTAGTAGCAAATATATTCAAAAAAATCATTACCTTATTATCTTATTTCGTTGCAGGGTTTTCTGGTAATGTTTAATAAATTGTTCATACTCTTCAGCAAATGTAACTTTTTTATGATGATTCGGTTGATTTAA
>JAADIP010000220.1 GCA_013151275.1 Calditrichota bacterium
TAAAATCGCCTATTTTTTTATAGTTCTTTTTCATCATTCTCAACTTTTTCAAATTCGGCTTCAATCTGTTCAATGCTCGGAAGGTTCGCTTTAAGTTCTTCGGGCAAAGTTTGAATTAATTGATATTCCGAAACGCCCATCGGTTTATAAATATCGCTTAGCGCGTATTCCACAACGGTTTTATCTTTACTTTTACAAATTAAAATCCCAATAGTCGGTTTATCGTTTCCGGTTTTTATTTGTTCGTCAACCGCTTTAACGTAAAAGTTTAATTTTCCGGCAAACTCCGGTTCGAAATCAACTGTTTTTAATTCTACTACAATAAAACAGTGCATTATTGTATGATAAAAAAGAAGATCGATAAAAAAATCTCTTTCGCCCACTTGCAGAGCTTTTTGCTTTCCCACAAAAGCGAAGCCGGAACCGAGTTCAAGCAGAAACTTTGTTATATGATCCAACAAAGCGCGTTCCAATTCCCGTTCGTTGTAATCTTCTGTCAAAGTCAAAAAATCGAAATTGTAAGGATCTTTAATTAGCTGTCCTGCTAAATCGGATTGCGGTTTTGGCAGTGTAACGGCAAAATTTGTAATCGCTTTTCCTTGCCGTTCATAAAGTTTGCTTTCAATTTGATGAGTTAAAACCGAACGAGACCAACCGTTTTCAACGGTTTTATTAACGTAAAATAAAGATTCTTCAACCGAATTACACTTGGAAATAATAACAACGTTATGCCACCAAGGAATTTGAAATAATTGCGGAAGGGATTGCTTTGCTAATTGGGCAGCAGCTTGCTGCCCAATTACATTTTCTTGAAAATAGAATAAATACCATTGTCTGATATACTTAAGATTTCTAAGGGAAAATCCTTTAACATCGGGAAATTCCGACATTAAATCTTTACTGATTTGTTTTAAGAAGCCGCTGCCCCATTTTGCCTTTTTCTGTTTTTCAACAATATCGGAACCAAGTTCCCAATAAAATTCCAAGAGAGAAGTGTTTACTTTTATTGCGGCTTTTATTTGAGCTTGTCTGAACTTGGTTTTAAGCTCCGCAATCCACTTTTTGTATTCATTCTGTTGTTTTTATTTCGTTCATACTTTTTATCTTAAATTGTTAAACAATCTCAAAAGCAAAATGCCGAAACGATTTGAATATTGAAATTCAGAATTACTTTATTATGAGATGCTGAAACGAGTTCAGCATGACGAACATTAAGTTTTATACATCATTATTACTTACAACTTTATTTCATAGCCCAACTCTTTAAAAACTTTAAGCAGCTCTTTTTTTGATTCTTTTTCTTCTTTAAGGAGTTCGCTTATTTCTTTCTGCAAGGTTTTCATCTTTACGTCGTAATCAATATTTTCATCGCGGTTTACAAACTCGATATACTTACTCGGGACAAGGGAATAATCTTTCTTTTGCACTTCTTCTATTTTTGCGGAATAACAAAATTCGGGAACGTCTTTATAGTTACTGTTTTTAACTTGCCAATTGTGGTAAGTTGAAGTAATCCGTTCAATATCTTCATCGGAAAACTGAATGAACTTTTTCTCAAAAGGAATGCCGAGTTCCCGTAAATCCATAAAAAGGATTTTGTGTTTTCTGTTTCTGTAATCTTTTGTTACGCCGTTTAATTTTGCTTTCCGTTCTTTTTTGTTTTTATTCAGTATCCAAAGCGTTACGCTTATGTTGGTTGTATAAAACATATTTTGCGGTAAAATTAAGATCGCTTCAACCAAATCGTTTTCAATCAATTTTTTACGGATTTTATATTCTTCACCGCCTCCGGAAAGGGCTCCGTTTGCAAGCAGAAAACCCGCCACTCCGTTTTCAGAAAGTTTTGAAACAATGTTCAGAATCCAAGCGTAATTTGCGTTGCTTTTGGGCGGAACGTCGTAACCGTTCCAGCGCGGGTCGTCAATCAATTCGTTTTCGGCTCGCCAATCTTTTTGATTAAATGGAGGATTCGCCATAATGTAATCGGCTTTTAAATCTTTGTGCTGGTCGTTTGAAAAAGTGTTCGCCGCCGTTTCGCCGAGATTTGCGGAAATGCCTCTAATCGCCAAATTCATTTTTGCAAGTTTGTATGTGGTGTTTGTGTATTCTTGTCCGTAAATAGCAACTTCCTTTTTATTACCGTGATGACTTTCAATAAACTTAATCGACTGCACAAACATTCCGCCGGAACCGCAAGCGGGGTCGTAGATTATTCCTTTATACGGTTCGATCATTTCGGCAATTAAATTTACTATGGATTTGGGAGTGTAAAATTCCCCCTTCCCTTTACCTTCGGCAATTGCAAACTTTTTCAGAAAATATTCGTAAACGCGTCCGACAATATCCTGCTCTTTATCCTTTAATGTGTTTATGTTGTTAATAGTATCAAGCAGAGCGGAAAGTTTGCTTGCCTCCAGGTTTAACCGCGAAAAATAATTATCGGGCAAAGCGCCTTTTAACGACGGATTATTCTTTTCAATTGTATGCAGCGCCGTATCTATTTTTAATGCGATATCGCTCTGTTTGGAATTTTCAATTATGTAAGACCATCTCGATTTTTCGGGAAGAAAAAAGACGTTTTTCATATTGTAAAATTCTCTCATCTCGATGAATTTTTCTTTTCCCTCGGCAAGAAGTTCAATCCGGCGTTCTTCAAATTTATCGCTTACAAATTTTAGGAATATCAGTCCGAGAACAACGTGCTTATATTCCGCCGGCTCAACGGAACCGCGTAGTTTGTTTGCGGAATCCCACAGTGTTTCTTCGATGGATTTGATTTTTTTGTTTTGTTTTGCCATATTTTCGTTCCAGCTATCATTCTGATAGAGTTTTCTATAATATTCTCAATAAAATTATCGAGTAATAACCGTAATATTTAGGTTAAACCCTAATTATTCACTAGAAGCCTTCTAATGCAATAGATGAAGTCTTTGTTGCCTAAATTTTCTTTCCTATTGCATAATCTCGGTTAAACATCTTGCCCCATTAAAAGGTAGACGGAATGAACCATCTATCGTAATAAGTTAATTATTTATTTTTCTATCAACTTTTTCAAAAATACTTAAACTATTTAGATTTCACAAAGTAGAGTATAATACTATACACAACTAAAAGACAATTTGAAATGAATAAGAGTTTTAATTATGTAAAGAAAATCAAGTTTCCTTTACATAGTTTTTGTTAAATGATAAGAAAAATGGATTTTTTTAGCAGAGTTATGCGAGTTTTATAA
>JAADIP010000259.1:0-9146 GCA_013151275.1 Calditrichota bacterium
TTAAAGTGAGAAATCAGTGAGATTTTTTTAAATCTTTTGGTAATGAGTTGTTTTTAATCCTTCTAATAACAACGCACAAATCCTTCTCAGAATAAAAATACACATATCAGTTATGTATGAGTTATTTTGAAAAAGTAATATTTCCTTGATACATAAGAGAATTCTTGTTTAATTTGTCTATTCGGGAATAAATCGGAAAGAAATTTTATTCATTATTAATAATATTTTATGAAGTAACGGAGAAATGCATGCAATCGGTTATGAAATCCGTTTTGCCGGTGGGAATTGTCGGTTATGGGGCTTACATCCCGCGTTATCGGATAAAAGCTACTGAAATCGCGAATTTATGGCGCGGAGAACAGGCGGGAAATCAATTGCCGGTTAAGCAGAAAAGCGTACCCGGTCCCGACGAAGATACAATCACCATGAGCATCGAAGCTGCGCAAAACGCGCTTAAGAGGGCTGAAATCGATCCGCGGTTAATTCGCGCGGTGTGGATCGGTTCGGAATCGCATCCTTACGCGGTAAAACCCAGCGGCACGGTAGTGGCTCAGGCTCTCGGAATTACTCCCGCCACAACCGGCGGAGATTTTGAATTTGCCTGTAAAGCCGGCACCGAAGCAATTCAGGCTGCCTTTGGCATTGTGGGAAGCGGAATGGCTGGTTACGCTTTAGCTATCGGAATGGATACGGCTCAGGGACGTCCCGGGGATGCGCTCGAATACACCGCGGCGGCGGGAGGTGCGGCTTTTATTATCGGTCCCGCGGAAAACGCCTTAGCCGTTCTGGAAGGATCGTTCAGTTACGTAACCGATACGCCCGATTTTTTCAGAAGAAATTACCAGAAATATCCGGAACACGGGAATCGATTTACCGGAGACCCCGCTTATTTTCACCATATCCGTTCTGCAGCGACAACGATAATGGAGCAATTGCATCTAAAACCCGAAGATTTCGGTCACGTTGTTTTCCATCAACCCAATAAAAAATTTCCCGTTAAAATCGCCCGCGAGTTGGGCTTTTCCGAAGCGCAATATTCTACCGGATTATTATCCCCGGAAATCGGAAATACCTACGCGGGTTCGTCGATTTTAGGGTTGACCGCTATTCTTGACGAGGCTAAAGCGGGCGAACGGATTTTGCTGGTAAGTTTTGGATCCGGCGCGGGAAGCGACGCTTTTTGTTTTAAACTGACCGAACGGATAACCGATGTTCGCGACAAAGCGCTTAAAACAGCCGATTACGTTCAAAGAAGCGCGTTTGTAAATTACAGTATGTACGCCCGTCTGAGGGCAAAAATACGTAAATCGTGATGAGTAAAAAAGTAACGCGTGACGAGTAACAGAGTAACAAAGTAATAATGTTGAAAGTAAGACAAAAGACAAAAGACAAAAGGTTGCCAGAAAGCAGAAAGCCGTAATGCGTAATGCGTGATGAGTGACAAAGTTACCAGAAACCAGTTACCAGCGACAGGATAAGCCGTTTATACGCTTAACCCTTAACCCTTAACCCTTAACCCTTAACCATATTAAACGGAATTGATGTGATGAAAAAAGTAGCTGTTATCGGAATCGGGCAGGTGCCCGTTCGTGAACATTGGGATAAATCGCTTCGCGAATTAGCGGCGGAGGCTCTGTTAAACGCCTTACAGGATGCCAACCGCGATGAAATCGACGGACTGTACGTGGGCAATATGCTCAGCGGAACTTTAAGCGGACAGGAGCATCTGGGCGCGTTAATTGCCGATTACGCAGGATTGAGCGGTGTCGAAGCGGTTAAAGTTGAAGCAGCCTGCGCATCCGGAGCTGCGGCGTTTCGTCAGGGAGTTATTGCCGTTGCCGGAGGCTTAAAAAAGTGCGTGGCTGTGGTGGGCGTGGAAAAACTCACGGAATTCTCCGGACGTTACACGGCAAGCGCCCTGGCAACCGCGGCAGACTCCGATTTTGAAGCTTCCGTGGGATTGACCTTTGTGGGATTGAACGCCCTGGTAATGCAGCGATTCATGTTCGAAAATAATGTTTCGAAAATCGATTTCGGAAATTTTCCGCTCTTAGCCCATCGTAACGGAAGCCACAATCCCAACGCCATGTTCAGACGACCGATCACTCTGGAACAATATCGAAAAGCCAAAGTAATCGCGGATCCGATAAATTTGCTCGATTCCAGTCCCATTGCCGACGGAGCGGCTGCGGTTATTATTGTTCCTTTGGAAGATATTGAAAATTCGGATAAAAGAGCGGCGGAAGTGCTGGCATGCGAGACGGGCACCGATTACATCGCCCTACACGATCGTCCCGAATTATTGAAATTAAAAGGCGTGGAAATCAGCGCAAAAAAAGCTTTCCGGACGGCAAACCTGCAACCAAAGGATATCAGCTTTTTTGAACTTCACGACGCGTTCAGCATCATGACGGCTCTTTCTTTGGAAGCCAGCGGATTTATGAGCGCGACCGAGGCTTTAAATCGCGTAAAAGACGGATATTTTGAAATCCGGGGAAAGCTGCCCATCTCCACAATGGGCGGTTTAAAGGGCAGAGGTCACCCAGTCGGCGCAACGGGAGTCTATCAAATTGTGGAAGCGGTTACCCAGTTGCGCGCGGAAGCTCCCGAAAAAATCCAGGTTAAAAATCCGCTTTACGCAATGACGCAGAATATCGGCGGCACGGGAGCGACTGTCGTTACAACGATTCTGAAAAATATTCGCCTTTCTTAAAATTCGATTTTCGGAAAAGGCTTGATCGTTTTTATTTACAGGAGATCACAATGGATATTCCCAGATACTGGCGATTGAAAAATCAACGCTATCGTTTGGAAGGTGCGGTTTGTCAAAATTGCGGACACAAATCGTTTCCGCCGCGCATGGTTTGCCCGCAGTGCAAAAGCAAAGATTTAAAGTCCGTGCGATTCAACGGAAAGGGAATTGTTTACAGTTATACAATCCTCTATCAAACTTCGGAACGATACGAGGAGTATGTGCCGTATATCGTGGCGTTGATTGATCTGGAAGACGGTCCGCGAATTACAGCCCAATTGACTGATATCGATTTGAATCAGGTTAAAATAGGCATGCCGGTGGAGATGGTTATTCGAAAATATTTCGAGGAAGGAGAAACCGGACCGATTGTGTACGGGTATAAATTCAGACCAGTCTTTTCAAGACAAGATTTTAGCGAGCCGACTATCAAATAGTATTCGTCTTTGCTAACGAAGCTATTGCCTTAAACGCCTACCTTTTTTACCTTTGCAAAGAATAATTCAGAGGACTGCAAACAAGCCGTTCCGGTCATTTCTCCGGGGCGGCGGCTTTCACGGCATGACGGGAATTAAACCGGAGGCTCGATTCACTCTTTAAAATGAAAACGGGTGTCAGGTTTTGCGGAACTCTAAGGAAAAATTAACAAGGAGTATGGATGTTCACCGTTGATGATTATCGCGATTTATCACGCGATGTTTTTTACGAACTGCTTTACAAACAGGCTTTAGCCATGTTAGAGGGCGAACGCGATCCCATCGCCAACATGGCGAATATCTCGGCGCTCTTATTCAACGCCTTAAACGATATTAACTGGGCGGGATTTTACCGTTTGATCAATAATGAAGAATTGGTTTTGGGTCCTTTCCAGGGAAAACCAGCCTGCGTGCGAATTAAAGTCGGCAGCGGCGTTTGCGGAACCAGCGTACAAAGGCGCGAAACTCTGATTGTTCCGAACGTGCGTCAATTTCCCGGACACATTTTCTGCGACAGCGCCTCCAATTCGGAGATCGTTATTCCCATGATAAAACAGGGCAGGGTCTTAGGCGTTTTGGATATCGATTCCCCGCAATTCGACCGTTTTAATCAACAGGATCAGACGGGGCTGGAACGCATCGCGGAGGCGGTTGTGGCTCATTCCGATTTTTAATTTATGTTTTTGTCGGAGTTAAAAGATTTCTCTCCCGCATTGGCGGGATCGAAATGACGGAACGAGGTTCTTAGAGCGATCTCATCAATAAAGCGCAACTTAAAAGCAAGTTTTTAACTTTAATTCGAAATCGATAGCCGGATAGAGGATGTTATTATGACTCAATCAACGCCAAGACGCGGTTTTGCCAGCGATAACAACGCCGGCGTGCACCCCGTAATAATGGAAGCCATTCAAAAGTGCAACATGGGTCATGTAATTGGCTACGGCGATGATCCTTACACGCAGCAGGCAATAAAAACATTCCGCCGCCTTTTCGGGCTGGACACGGGCGTTTATTTTGTTTACGGCGGAACGGGCGCCAATGTTACCGGCTTACAGGTAATGCTCAAACCGTATCAGGCGGTTTTGTGCGCGGAAACCGCTCATATTTACGTGGACGAATGCGGCGCTCCGGAAAAATTCACGGGCTGTAAATTAATTCCCGTTCCGACCGAAGACGGCAAATTGCGCATTGAACAATTGCAGCCCTATTTAGCCATGCAGGGTTTTGAACACCATGTACAACCCGCGGTGATTTCCGTTTCGCAGCCGACCGAAATGGGAACGGTTTACACGGTTGATGAATTGATTGAATTGTCATCTTTTGCGAAAAAACACGGGATGTTGCTGCATATCGACGGCGCCCGTATTGCCAATGCCGCCGCTTACCTGAATCTTACTTTCAAAGAAATCACCCGCGATGCAGGAGCGGATGTGCTGTCTTTCGGCGGAACAAAGAACGGAATGATGTTCGGAGAAGCCGTGTTGATTTTCAATCCACGATTGCAGAACGACTTTAAATACATTCGCAAGCAGGGAATGCAGCTCCATTCCAAAATGCGTTTTATCGCCGCTCAGTTCGAGGCTTATTTGCAGGACGATCTGTGGCTGGCTAACGCCCGGCACGCCAATAAGATGGCGCAACTGCTTGCACAAAAGATTAACGAAATCGACGAAATAAAAATTACTCAAAAGGTGGAAAGCAACGGCGTGTTTGCCGTTGTCCCGAAGCGACTGATTGAACCATTGCGTAAAGAATATTTTTTCTACACCTGGAACGAATCCAAAAATGAAGTGCGCTGGATGACCTCGTTTGACACAACGGAAGAGGATGTTGAAAACTTTGCGCAAACCATAAGACGAATATTAAAAAATAATTTGACATAATTATTCATAAACCTTACATTTGGTCAAAATTTATCTGGAGTAAGGAATGCCGGTATTAAACAATCATTGCCATCATCATAATCATTTTCATTCAGATGAGTTGCGGCATGGCTCGCAATGGCGCCGGCAAAATATGTAAGAAATCAAAGTTCAAAAGATGTTAAAACCCGGTTCATTGCGAATCGGGTTTTTTATTTTATGATCCCGGAATGATTCAGGGTTAGTTTGTTGTTTTAATTGAAGAAAAAGAAAGAGGAGAGTCGTGCTTACATTAGCTGTTCAAAAATCGGGAAGACTTAGCGAAAAAACATTGCATTTATTGCGCGAGAGCGGAATTTATGTGGAAAACGGCAGCAGCGGCAGAGGAAAGCTGAAAGCCGCCGCGCAGAATTTCCCCATGGAAATCCTTTTTTTGCGAGATGACGATATTCCGGAATGCGTTGCTGACGGGATTGCCCATGCCGGGGTGGTCGGCGAAAATGTGGTCTTGGAAAAGAAGCGTCCCGTGAAAATCGTGGAACGCCTGGGCTTCGCGCGCTGCCGGATGAGTATTGCCGTTCCTAAATCCATGGAATATCGAAAACTTGAAGACCTGAACGGATTGAAAATAGCCACGTCTTTTCCGCAAATACTGGGAGAGTTTTTGCAAAAGAAGGGCATCCGGGCGGAAATTCATGAAATCACGGGCTCCGTGGAAATTGCGCCTTCCATAGGACTTGCGGATGTGATTTTTGATATCGTAAGCACCGGAAGCACGCTTTTAAGCAACGGTCTTAAAGAAGTTGAAACCGTACTGCAATCGGAAGCCGTTTTAATTGCTCACGAGAATTTATCCCCGGAATCCCAAACCGTTTTAGATCAACTACTGTTTCGGTTAAGAGCCGTGCAAAAAGCCGAAAGTTTCAAATACATTTTACTCAATGTGCCCAATGATAAAATCGAAAAAGTTTGTCAGATTTTACCCGGAATGAAGAGTCCGACCATCATGCCGCTGGCAATGGAAGGCTGGAGCTCGCTGCATTCGGTAATTCGGGAAGATGAATTCTGGGAAATCATCGAAAAATTGAAACAAAACGGCGCACAGGGCATCTTAGTAATTCCCATCGAAAAAATGATTTTATGAGAGGATTTTATGGAGGTTTTTAAATATCCGCAAAAAGAGGACTGGTCCGAATTGTTAAAACGACCGGTTATGGATCTGGAAAACCTTAAGCAAAAGGTCAACCACATCATTGTAAACGTTAAAACTCTCGGCGATCAGACGCTTATCGAATTTGCCAAACACTACGATAAAGCGGAACTGGAATCGTTGGAAGTATCCGAAGAGGAATGGGAAAGCGCGTCTTCAAAGGTTTCTTTAAGGCTGAAAGAAGCTATTGAAACGGCGCGCTCCAATATCGAAAAATTCCATCGTTCTCAAAAGCCCATTGAAACGATGATTGAAACAACGCCGGGCGTGTGGTGCTGGCGAAAGGCGGTGCCCATTGAAAAGGTCGGTTTGTACATTCCCGGAGGAACCGCTCCCTTGCTTTCGACCTTTTTGATGTTAGGAGTGCCGGCGCAAATCGCCGGTTGCAAAGAAATCGTTGTTTGCACGCCGCCCAACCGCGAAGGAAAAGTCGATCCGACGATCCTTTACATTGCGAAAATACTGGGCATTCAGAAAGTTTACAAAGCGGGAGGAGCGCAGGCTATCGCGGCGATGGCTTATGGCACGGAAACAATTCCCGCTGTTCATAAAATCTTTGGACCCGGAAACCGTTATGTGACCATGGCAAAACAGCTCGTCAGTCTGGACGGCGTGGGAATCGATCTTCCCGCAGGACCGTCTGAAGTTGCCGTTATCGCCGACCGTACAGCCAATCCAAAATTCATCGCCACCGATTTGCTCTCTCAGGCGGAACACGGCGCGGATAGTCAGGTGCTGCTCGTTCTGACCGATGAGGGATTGATTGATCAGGTTCAGGAGGCTATCGAACAGCAATTGCAAACCTTACCGCGAGCCAGAACGGCGCGCCAGGCGCTTGACAATTCAAAAATTTTTCTTGTTAAAGACACCCAAGAAGCCATTGAGCTGTCTAATGCTTATGCTCCGGAACACTTGATTATCATTACCGAAAACGGAGATGCCCTGGCTGAAAAGGTGATTAACGCCGGTTCGGTGTTTATCGGTCCATGGACGCCGGAAGCCGCGGGAGATTATGCCTCCGGTCCCAATCATACCCTGCCGACCAACGGATATGCCTTTAGTTACAGCGGAGTTTCGTTGGAAAGTTTTATTAAAGTCATCTCGTTTCAAAAAATTTCCGAAGCCGGACTCAGACAATTAGGCAGAACAATAATGGAGTTGGCGCAGGCGGAAGGTCTGGAAGCGCATAAAAGGGCTGTGAGCATCCGGCTGGAAACCATGTTCGCAATGAATTCCACCGCGACCAAAGAAAAGGAAGCAAATAATGGTTGATGTGCGCGGTTTGGTCAGGAAGAATATTCTCCGCTTAAAACCGTATTCCTCGGCGCGCGACGAGTTCGACGGAAACGCCGCCGTCTTTTTGGACGCCAATGAAAATGCCTACGGTTCTCCGTTAAATCGGGAAAGCGGCTATCACCGTTACCCCGATCCTCACCAGCGTCTGTTAAAACAAAGGCTTTCCCAACTTTACGGAGCGCCGGCGGAAAAGATATTTCTGGGAAACGGCAGCGACGAAGCCATCGATTTGTTGATGCGCGTGTTCGGAGAACCAGGAAGAGAATCCATTCTGATTATGCCCCCCACTTACGGCATGTACGAAGTTTGCGCGAATATCAACGATCTTTCCGTGGAAAAGGCGCCGCTTACCCCGGAATTTGATATCGATTTTAAGGCGCTGGAAGAACATCTGAAACCAAACGTGAAACTGATTTTTATCTGTTCGCCGAACAATCCCACCGGAAATACCTTTCCGGCAGAAGACATTGAACGCATTGTGCGGAATTTTTCGGGCATTGTGGTAGTGGATGAAGCCTACATCGATTTTGCTCCGCAAAAAACGGTTCTGCCGCTCATCGACAAATATTCCAATCTGGTGATTTTACGAACCTTCTCCAAAGCCTGGGGAAGCGCGCGGATTCGCCTTGGAATAGCGTTTGGCGACGCCGGGGTGATTTCATTTCTAAACAAAATCAAAATGCCTTACAATGTGAGCGGTTTAACTCAGGAAGTCGCTTTGCAGCTTCTGAAAAAGCGGGATCGTAAAGACGAATATATTCAGAAGATTTTACGTCAAAGAAGGCGCTTAAGCGATGAACTGAGAAAATTGGCGATTGTGCAGGAAGTTTTTCCTTCGGACGCCAATTTTATTCTTGTGCGCTTTAAAGACGCAAAAAAGATTTTTGATTATTTAATGGAGCAGGGGATCATTGTCCGCGATCGTTCTTCACAGATTCATTGTGAAAATTGTTTGCGCATTACAGTGGGAACAGAACAGGAAAATGATCGTTTGCTGTCCGTACTTAAAACAACGGAGGACAATTCTTGAAAAAGGTGCTTTTTATCGATCGTGACGGAACCATACTCAAAGAACCGCCCGATGAACAGGTGGATTCGTTCGAGAAGATGGAATTTTTGCCCAACGTGATTTCTTCGTTAAAAAAGATCGCCGCGGAACTGGATTACGAGTTGGTCATGGTCACCAATCAGGACGGTCTTGGCACGGAATCTTTTCCGGAGCAAACGTTCTGGTCGGTTCATAATTTGATGTTAAAAATTTTGGAAAGCGAAGGCGTCCGTTTTAAAGAGGTGCTCATCGATCGATCCTTTCCGCATGAGAACGCTCCGACACGCAAACCGCGAACGGGACTGTTATCCGAATACACAACAGGGGAGTACGATCTTAAAAATTCTTACGTGATCGGCGACCGGGAAACCGATGTTCAGTTAGCGCAAAATTTAGGCGCCGGGGCTATTTTTATCTCAGAAGAAGCTCATCCCGACGCCGTTCTGTCCACCGCCGATTGGGAGGAAATCTATCGCTTTTTAAAATTAAAATGTCGAACCGC
>JAADIP010000259.1:9169-10612 GCA_013151275.1 Calditrichota bacterium
ACAAAAGAAACTCAGATTAAGATTACCGTTAATCTTGACGGCAGCGGAAAGTGCTCTTTAAAATCGGGCGTCGGATTTTTTGATCACATGTTGGAATTGTTTGCCCGCAATGCAGGAATCGATCTGGAAGGCGAATTAAACGGGGATTTGCACGTTGACGAGCATCATCTGGTGGAAGACACGGCTCTTGTTTTGGGAGAAGCCGTTCGTCGGGCGTTGGGCGATTTACGCGGCGTTGAACGCTACGGTTTTGTTTTGCCCATGGACGAATCGTTGGCGCGCGTGGCTATCGACTTTTGCGGACGCAGTACTTTGGTCTGGAAAGCAAAATTCCGCAGAGAAAAAATCGGGGACATGCCAACGGAATTATTCCAACATTTCTTTAAGTCGTTTAGCGATGCCGCCCGCTGTGCCTTACACATCAAAGTCAAAGGCGAAAACGAGCATCACAAAATCGAAGCTGTTTTCAAAGCGGTGGGACGGGCAATTCGTCAGGCGGTAAACAGAGATCCGCGAAGCCGGCAAGTTCCCAGCACAAAAGGCATTCTGTAAAGAGGGAAGAATGAAGGTAGCTATTTTAAAATACAACGCCGGAAACATCCATTCGGTGCGCCTGGCTTTGAATCGACTGGGAATCGAACCGAAAGTGACGGATAACGCTTCCGAAATCCGCAGCGCCGATCGGGTCATTTTCCCCGGGGTGGGCGAAGCCAGCACAGCCATGGAATATTTAAAATTCAGGGGACTTGATGAACTGCTTTTGAGCTTAAGGCAGCCGGTTCTGGGAATTTGTCTGGGCTTGCAGTTATTATGTTCTTTTTCGGAAGAAAATGAGACTTTGGGATTGGGCGTTTTTCCGATTAAGGTGAAAATGTTTCCTCCCAGGGATAAAGTTCCGCACATAGGATGGAATTCGGTTCATAACCTAAGGAGCCCGTTATTTACCGGAATTGACGAAGGCGCTTACGTCTATTTTGTGCACAGCTATTTCGCCGAGCTTTCGGAGCATACCGTTGCCCGGACGGAGTACATTGTCCCGTTTTCCGCCGCGCTGCAAAAAGACAACTATTTTGCCGTTCAATTTCATCCGGAAAAGAGCGGAAAGGTGGGCGAACGGATTTTAAAGAATTTTTTACGGATTGAATAATATAAATTTTACATCTTTTTCAATATCCGGAATTTTTTCAAAACCCTTATTTTTCCACATTCCTTTCAAAGATATGGATTTTTTCCCGCTTTTTGCATTAGATAGGATATTTTTTAAATAAGCATCAAGTTCGGTAATTTTATACTCCGGTAACTGATAAATTTTACGATTGTGAAAAGTTAAAGATCAAGGCAATCATGTTAATCAAGTAAATCATGGTTCAGACAAAGTAAATTTTGAACCATGATTAAAGGGATTCTAAGGATTAACTTGATTGCGGAAAGTCAAAAATCAAG
>JAADIP010000109.1 GCA_013151275.1 Calditrichota bacterium
ATTTATCTTTCTCAGTGCGTTTAGCGGTTTTTATATGATGCAGACTAAACAGCAGATGGAGTCGAGGTTTTTTTTGTTTTAGTGCTTAAAACAGGAGAATCTGCCTCAATTACAATTTAAGATCTATTTATTGATCTTAACTTTGTTTTGCGGCGTATTTCAGTCGTTCTGAGGTTGAAAATAATCGAACGTTAAATTTAAACAGGATTTAAAAAAATAAACATTTAATAACTTCGGAGTATTAAAATGAAAAAATTAAGATCGGTTTGCAAAACCAACTTTTTTGTTTTGGGGATTATTATCGCCTCGCTGTTCTTCGGCAAACCGGCAAAAGCCGTAACCGTGGCGAATCTTCAGAACGTAAAAATTATCGGGCATTATTTTACCACCGGAATCATAAGCAGCAAACGAATGATATATACCAAAAATCCTTCAAACAGCCGCTATCTTGTTCTATTAATATCCGCGACCCTGCCCGATGCGGAAGGAAAACTTTTTAACAACGATTTTATGTTGGGATACATTCACGATGATGACAGCGAAGACCGCTCAAGGTGCAGCGCCATAGCAATATCCGAAACAATCGATCCCGAAAAATTGTTCGATTTGTCGGAATTCGCTTTGGGCGATTATAGCTGGATAAAAGTCAACGGGGGTGAGCTGCGTTTCGGTCTTGCTTTTTATATCGAATCGGACGTCGAAACGATTAATCTCTATCGGTTATGCGCTCCGGAACCGATAACCTATCGAATAGGCAGAGACCGCCTGTACAGTGTGGATATTTTTACCAATGTGGACGCCCGCTACCTTGCGCGTGCGAAAGACGCCATTCAAAAAGGTTCGTATAATATCGTGGAAGCGTCGGAGTCTCTCGTCAGCGATGAATCGGGCATCACTATCCATTATCGCGAACAGGCGGAAAGTCAGGCAAGAGAGATATCCCAACGGTTAACCACGGTATTCGGTAAATTGACAACGCTAAAAAAAATGAAGCTGATTTCCGCCGTGGATATTGTGGTGTGGCTGGGAAAATAAAGAAAACGAAATTACCTTAAAAGATGTCCCGGCTGAACATAAAGCCAAATTGAATACTTTGATCAGCGTGTTCTTTTGGGGCATTGCTTGTATTATCGTTCTGTTTGACAAGGCATCAATTATCAGCGGAGAAGAAAAATGAAGAGAAAAAAAAGAATCGCTTTGCTTGTCGGTTTGGTTGTCATTTCCGTTGCAATCCTCATAATTGCGGCAAGCCGAATATTGTATTTTTATGACGGAGGTATTTTAATCAAACCGTTTCTTATCTCCAGAGGAGTTGTTTTTGAACCGCAAAAAATTTCGACTTTGGAAAATCTGGACACATTGCTAAATTCGGTCAAATTCACCGATTTACAAACATGCGGATCAAAAAGCTTAAAAAGAGTAATGAATTTTCAGGCGCATATCTGGTCTCCGAATGCCGAACTAATCGAAGTCTTTCCGATAGCGTTTTCGGTTTCCAAACAAAAAGCTCAAAGTTTGTTATGGGTTTTCGTCTATAAAGATTTAGAGAATTTAAAAGCGCTTTATATTTTGGGAACCAAAGACAAAATCCTTAAAATTGCCGAACAAACCAAATCAATGGAAAATCCCTTATTCAAACTTGCCAAAATTAAAAACTGGTCTTTTGATCCGGCTGAATACAATTGGCATTTACGGGTAATCAGCGTTAACGGTGAAAATCAACCGGTATGGATTCAAAAAAAATGGGAATCCGTAAACTATCTTTATTACACCGCGACTTTTACAGACGCGCAAACCGGACAACCTTTAAAATCTGAAAAAGTACTGCTTTCCGACAAAGAGATGGCAAGATTGATGGGAATAGCCTCCGGCTTTAATTTTAAGTATTTCCCGTTAATATTAAATTCCGATGGTAAAAATGTTAATAAAAATATTATACTGGAAGTTTTGGTTATAGATAATGGATTTTTAAACAATTATAGCGGAAACAGAGCGAGCCTGCTTAACAATGCGAAGCAGAAAGTGTCGGACGGGGTTTTAATCGCTCATTTTCTGAATAACATTTTAACTATCGTCTATTACGAGAACGGTGAAAGGGCTTTTATTACGGATTATTTTGATGTTTTAAACGAGTCAAAATAGGGCGAATCTTCGGTAAAAAAATCCCCCATCGTTAACAAAATGAGGGATTTTTTAATTTTAACAAGATAAACAGTATCGTTCAAAGCTTTTGCAAACAGATATGCGCAAAGACTTTTGTATCGTTTAAAATATTGTCCAGCACATCGTATTCGTTGGGTTCATGCGCCATGTCGTCGATGGTTGACCACACGGCTGCAGGCAAACCGTTTCTGCGAAAGAAAGAAGCGACCGTTCCGCCGCCGATTCCCTTTGGCTGGGCGTCCACGCCGTAAACCGTTTTAATAGCTGTTTTTAAAGCCTTAACCACAGGCGAATCAGCATCGGTCGCCGGAGCCGCCTGTTCGTATTGCTCGGTGGAAATTTCAATTTTAACGTTAAATTCCCGTTCAATCTTTCCGCTAATCCGACGGATAGACTTCAACACGTCTTCCAGGTCATACTCGGGCAGCACTCTGCAGTCAAGGTAAAACACATCATCGCCCGGAATCGTATTGATATTTGGAACATTCGCCTCTTTTCTGGTAGGCTCAAAAGTGCTGGAAGGGGGATCAAAAAGCGGATCGCTGGCGGGGTAAATCTTTTCCAGTTCTTCCAGAGCGATAACCAGATGCGAAGCGGCTTTAAAAGCGTTGATTCCCCGTTCGGGCATACTGGCATGGGTTTGTTTACCGATTGTTTTAAATTTAACCCAGAGGATGGATTTTTCAGCCACCTCGATCATGCTGCTGTCGCTTTCGCCGGCATCCGGAACTATGATCAAATCATCCTCTTTAAAAAGCCCGGGATATGTTTCCAGCAGATGCTGCAAACCGTACTTGCTCCCGGTTTCTTCATCGGCAACCATTACCAGCCCCAAATTGAATTCCGGTTTAATATTCAAATCAATTAACGCTTTTGCCACCAGACAAGAGGTAACAATTGCGTGATTGTTATCTTCGGTGCCGCGACCGTAAATTTTGTTGTCCTTTACCACCGCTTCAAAGGGATTGGTTTCCCATTTGGACAAATCGCCTTCCGGGACAACGTCAAGATGCCCTAAAATCCAGACCGTGCGATCGGAATTACCCGGAACGCGGGCTACAATATTAGGTCGCATGCCTCCGGGAACGCGAGGATCGGAAGCGGGGTATTCTCTGATTTCCTGAATACCGAGGGTTTGCAAATAACTCTTCAAGAACTCGGCTTTTTCGGCTTCTCCCTGTCCGCCGTTGGAAGGTCCCAACGCTTTGATAGGAACAATAGCCTTCATTAAATCGATTACTTCACCGCGCAAGCCATCAATATAATCGAACAGTTTTTTGATATCAATCTCATTCATAATACATTCCCTGTTTTAAGTTATTATATCGTCAGACATTCAAAATTTTAAAATCAGCCATTTGAGGCACCACAATCTTTTGTAAAATGGTGCTGAAATAGCGATCCGTCATTCCTGCTAAAAAATCGCGAACTTTTATTCCGTCGGGCGTTTTTTTCAAATAGTCCTCGCATTTGGAGCCTAAAAAATGCTGAAAAATTTCACTATTCGAATCGTTCTTTTGTAAACGTTCCAAATAATATTGATACAAAATTTCAAAGCCGCGTCGAATCCGTTTGTGATTTACCTTTAGTCTCGGACTCTTGTAAATGTACTTGTAATTAAATTGTTTCAATTCGAGTAAGGCTCCGGATATTTTTTCGCTAAAGCGAACATAATTTTTGCCGTAGCTGTTGCACACCACGTCATTGACAAGCGTATCGATAATCTGACCGTTGGAAGTGCCCAATATATCCGTGGCTGCGGGCGGCAGATCTTCACGACGAATCAACCCGATTCGGATGGCGTCGTCAATATCCTGCCCGATATAGGCAATGGTGTCGGTTATGCGCACAACACAGCCTTCCAGAGTCGCCGGCATCATGTCAGCCCGTTCGCCGGCTTCCATCTTTCGGATGTAGTCCTGCAAATCTTTATCCGTTTTGGAAGGATCGGGTTCAAGTATCTGATCGTGCACCTCTCCGTTATGGGATAAAATTCCGTCGCGCGTTTGAAATGTCAGGTTTAATCCCTGTCCCTTTTTGGCGATGCGATCGACAACCCGCAGGCTTTGAATATTATGATGAAAATATCCCATACCGTACTTTTGGCTTATTTCGCTTAAAAATATCTCTCCGTCGTGTCCGAAAGGCGGGTGTCCCAAATCGTGCCCCAGAGAAATGGCTTCGATTAAATCGGTATTTAAAGAAAGAAATCGTCCGATGGTGCGTGCTACCTGGGCTACGCTCAGGGTGTGCAAACTGCGGCTGGTCAACTGCTCATCCAATAGCGAAACAAAATAAATGACCTGCGTTTTACCGGTGTAACGACGGAACGCGCCGCTATAAAAGATCCGATCACGGTCAAGCGCAAAAGGAGGGCGGTAATGAACTTCTTTTTCTTTTTTTAAACGGAAAGCTTTGGAATTCGGCGTGGCAAAAGGAGAAAGGATGGCTTCTTCCTGAAGATTTTTTTCTTCGGCAATTTTTTGTAATAAATCTTTATTGTTCATTAAAACCAGCCGAGTTTCTATTAAATTCTATTTAATTTAACAAATTAAAAAATTCTTCCTTTGTATTCAAACTCCTTCTTTTCGACGGAATCGTTTTCGGCTTTACAATTGCTTTGCAGGGCGGGTATTGGGCTCAATTTCGGGCACGCCGCCGAATTGGGCTTGAACGCTTTCGATCAGCAAAGACGGAATGGCTTTGGTCTTTCCCTTCAAATCGGTTGACACCCATGTTACCATGGCGAGCGCCGCAACCTGCCGCGTCGCTTTTTTAATGATCTTTTGTTCAAACACAGCCGACGAACGTCCGCGCTTTACCCACTTAACCGTAACCTCGATGATTTCGTTGGAATACAAAGGTTTCCGATAGTCAATTTCAATCCGTACAATCGGGAGTAAAATTCCCGATTGTTTTAGTTTTACAAGAGTAAAGCCTAATTGTTCAAGAAATTCCACTCTGGCAAATTCGCAATACTGCAAATAGACCGCATTATTAACATGCCCGTACATATCGCATTCATAAGAACGGACTTTTAATTCGGTTTTGAACTCCTCCATAATTCAGGTTTCCTCCGCGGGAACTATTACCTTTAATGCGCGGGGCAAAACAGAAATCTTAAGTTCTTTGGGACCCATCTTCGGTTCTCCGTCCGTATGGAATAAGCCTTTATCGTGTTCACGTTCAATAATCAATTCGCTGGCAGAAAATCGTTTATAGGCGGAAACCTTGTCTATGGTTCCGTTAAACAAATGGTGCAACTGAGTAACCGCTTTTAAGGTGCTTATCCGGTCGATGATGCATATTTCCAGCACGCCGTCATCCACTTTAGCGCCGGGCGCTATCAGGGCGCTCATGCCATATTGCGGCGTATTGGCTACTGTAATCAACAGGGGACGAAAGGTCAATTCACGCCCGTTGAATTTAAGAGTAAACGCCTCGTAATAGTAACGAAAGTATTCCCGCACGCCGATATAAAAATATGGCAGGGGACCGCGCATGCCAAAACTTTGAAACTGAGCCCCGATAAAGGCGTCGAAGCCTACGCCGGTTACGCCGAAAAAGTAGCTTTGATCGATTTTGCCTACGTCAACTTTTCTGATTTTGCCGTATTTAACGGTTTCGATGGCTTTGAATATATTCAAAGGAATGCGCAGAGACCGGGCGTAGCCGTTTCCGGAGCCGCGGGGAATTAAACCGAGGGCGGTATTACTGTTTACCAGACCGCTGGCGACCTCGTTCATTGTGCCGTCGCCGCCCACGGCAATAACGGCGTCGTAATTTTGTTTGACCGCTTCTTCCGCTATTTTTACGGCGTGTCCGGGGTATCCTGTGTATTTAACGGAATAATCAATGGTGGATTGTTTTTCAAACTGTTTGCGGATAATGTCTTCGATGGATTTTCTGTTTCGTTTTAGACCGGAGATAGGATTTAAAACAAAGAGAATTCTTCTGGTTTTCATAACCAACTTTAAGCCTGACAGAAATTATCGTTTCAACTATGAAAAAAGGCAGCCTTTAAGCTGCCTTTATATTATTTAAGTTTAAAACGGAAAGGAATATTCATTTTAACGCGTACAAACTTATCTCGTTGTTTTGCCGGTTTAAACGTACATTTCTTGGCAGCTCTCAAAGCCGCTTCGTCCAGCATGGGAATCGATTTATAGATTTTTGCGTCTTCAACCTTTCCGTCTTTTCCGATAGTAACCGTTACTACCACAGTACCTTCAATGCCTGCTTTGCGAGCCAATTCCGGATAAATCGGTTTTTCTTTATGAAGCAAAACCGGTTTTTCGGAAACCGCAAAGAATTCATAAATTTCTTCTTCTTCTGGAGGTGGAGGCGGAGGTAAATTATCGGACGGTCCCATAGTTACTTCGGTATCTTCGATCGTAACATCATCGAGCATTTCATCGTCATCGGCTTCAACAGGTATGGACGGGCGCGCCGGGGGAGGGGGTTTCTGGATTTGTTGTGTTTGCGGAATCTCAATGGATTCGATGATAATATTAGGACGTTCGGGAAGTTTAACGCTGCTTTCAAACGTCTTAAAAGAATAGAACACACCTATCATCAGGAGTAATGCAACCGCCATTGAGGCTTCCAGAACTTTGTAATATTTAAGTCTCAAATCCGCTTCGGGTTTTTTCTGTAGTGCTTTCATCAGAACTCACCTCCCGGAACCGCAAAATAATGGACTTTTAAGGCGCTAGCCTTTCGCAGCTCCTGATGAATCTTATTCACAAATCCCATCTTATTCCTTTTGTCAATTTTAAGTGCAATCTGAATCTGAGGATCCTCTACCAGTTTTTGATAAACAATGCTCCGCAAATTGGACAACTTCTTTACGTTTATGTCGTCGCAAACAACTTGATGGTTACGATCCGCCCAGATGTTAACAATGTGGCGTTTGGAACCGGGAACTTTTTGAATTTTCGTCGCCGTAGGAAGGTCCACCTTTAATCCGGAATACTGCCTGATAACCGTCGCGACCATAAAAAAGATCAACAATATGAAAATAATATCAGGCATCGAGGTCGTTGGTATCGATACATTCACCTTACTTTTTTTTGTAAATTTCATTGAGCGACCTCCATTACTTATTGCTCTGGCTCAGCCAGTGAGATTTTCTTCGCCCCTGCCTTTTTTAATTGGTCAAGAACCTTAACATAAGTCTGATAATCCGTTTCTGCGTCCGTTTTCAAAGAGATAACCAATTTATCGTTCTCCGCAATTTTTTGTTTGATGATTCTTGCAATATCTCGAATATTAATTTCCTGTCCGTCGAGGAGTACCTGTCCTTGAGCGTTAACCAGCATATTGGCTAAGTTCTTCTTGGGGATCTTAATCTCAACATTCCCCGGCGGCGGTAACACCAAATCCAGACCCTTCTCCGTATCAATAGAAGTTGTTACAAGGAAGAAAATTAACAATAAGAATACAATATCCGATAAAGAGGCAGAGGGTATCTCAACATCTCTATTTTTGCGTCTTTTACCCAAAATCATAATATTCTACCTCTGAGGATTAATGGTTTGTCTTTTCTTCCATTTCGATAAGCGCATCCATTAGTTCAACCGAGCTTTCTTCCATGTCAATAATTAACTTATCAATACGAGAAGTAAAATAGTTGTAGAAAATCTGGATGATCATAGCTACGACCAAACCAAACAATGTGGTCAAAAGCGCCTGAGAAATACCGCCGGCAACGATCGCCGGAGAAATATCATTTGCCTTTTTGATCGAATCAAAAGCATTGACCATACCTGATACGGTTCCGGTAAATCCGAGCATAGGCGCCAGAACGATTACAGTGGTAAGAACGATCATTCCTCTTTCAAGAAAAGCCATTTCGATAGAACCGGCATTTGAAATTGCTTTTTCCACATGCTCAAGACCTTTTCCCGTGCGGGAGAGACCGGCATGTAAAATAGAAGCAACAGGACCCGGAGTTTTTTCGCATTCAGCCGCAGCAGCTTCTACGCCGCCTTCTTGTAACGCATTATGTAAACGTGCCAGAAACTTTCTGGTATTTATAGAAGCGCGTGTTAAGGTCCAAAATCTTTCAAGCGAAAAGCCAAGACCAATAACAAGAAGACCGAGAATCGGCCACATGAATACACCACCAGCTAAAAAAAGTTCAACCATATCGACAACTCCCTTTCTTAGTTGTTTTTACTCTAAATACGTTAATATCCCACCAATATTTTTAATTAGTAGTTTACTATTTTTAAAGATTGAAGTCAATTCTAATTTTGTGTTTTACCTTCCTGTTTTTTCATTTTTAACAGAGCCTCCGCCTCGCCAAAATGGCTCAGGGCGGCGGAAAATTGATTGTCATTTTGCAATAAAACACGATAAAATTCCGACATACTCCAAAAATGCCTCGCTAATTCCGCTTTAAGCCGATTTTTCAGAAAGGCTTTCTGCTCTCTGAGCGCTTTAAGGGGAATAGTAATGTTGTGCTTCCGCGCGATTTGCTTTAATGTTTTAAGCATGGCGTCGGAAACCTGAAATCGTTTGTAGAACATATCAAAATCCATCTTCCAGTAGCCCAGATCCGGAGCCCATTTTTCAACAGTTTCAAAAAACGCCCTCTTCTCCAGCAATTGCACAATCCATTGCGCGGACTTTAACGGATTAATGTATTCAACAATAATATCGGGTTTAATTCCCCCGCCGCCGTAAACCTTGCGACCTTTACTGGTGTAATAGACAGGCGAATCGTTCGTGCTGTCGGATGATTCGTATTTTGAACTATCTTCCCACAATTCGGTGTAGTATTTTTGCCTCGATATGTTCTTGTAAGGTCTTTGAATTAAGCGACCGCTGGGAGTGTAATACTTGGAAACAGTCAACCGGATACGCGAACCGTCGGGCAATTCGAATTCATTTTGCACCAGTCCCTTCCCGAAACTCGTTGTGCCGATTAACAGACCCCGATCATAATCCTGAATGGCTCCAGCCACAATTTCCGATGCACTGGCGCTGCCGTGATTAATCAACAGAATCAAAGGATAGTCCCTGACCTTTCCTTCTCTGAGCTCGGCGGTATAAAAACTTTCGTTAAACGCTTTTAATTTGCCGCGCGTAAAAACAACCAATTTATTTCCGTTAATAAATTTGCCCACAACCTTAACCGCCTGCCTTAACAAACCGCCTCCGTTGTCGCGCAGATCGAATATTAAACGTTTCATCCCGCGGGATTCCATATCCTGAAGCGCGTCTTCCAATTCGTTATCCGTTGTCTGGGCAAAACGATTAATCCAGACATAACCGGTAATCGAATCGATCATGAAATAGGTGTTAATAGTAGTTATCGGAATTTCATCCCGTTCCAGCTTTACGTCAAAAGGTTTATCCAAGCCCGATCTCTGTATGGTTACCGTTACCGTGGTGCCTTTAGGACCTTTCAATTTTCGGGGAACTTCATCCACAGAGATTTTATGGGTGGATTCTCCTTCGATTTTTATGATTTTATCCCCGGACTGCAAACCGGCTCTGTCGGAAGGAGAACCGGGAATAACCGAAATCACCGTCGGATAACCTTCAACAATATCAAACTGAATGCCGATACCCTGATAACGCCCCTCAAAACTTTCTTCGGTCTGTTTTACCTCTTTCCTGCTGAGATAAATGGAATGGGGATCGAGCGTTTGCAGCGCGCCTTTTATGGCTTCATCCGTGGTCGCCTTCCAGCTCACTGAATCCACATAATAGCGGTTGATATAGTCGAGAACCGTTGCGACCTTATGTTTGCTTTGACTGACCGGCGAAAGTTCGTTATAAAACAGCGTCTTGTAATTCGTCTGAACAAAAAACAGAATAACCAGAGCAATTAAAATTATCAGATATTTAAAACGTTTATCCATAATAAAAAGTCTTACTAAATTGATTGTACTACTTGTTTTACTGTAAAACGGAATTTTTCGTTCAATTCCACTTTATACACCATCAACACCGCCGAACTTTGATAAACCCGCTCGAATCCGCTTTCCGAAAGCGAAATCGTTTCCACGGGTAAGCGCCAGACGGCGTCAGCCTGCTCGCTGAAAAGATTAACATCTATTTTCAGATACTCGTCCTTTAATCCTATCATTTTCGCCGCGGGCAGTATTCCGATGGAATTCAGATACGAAGGATTCAATCGCCCGTTCTCATCGTAGTAATATCGGTCTTCCGCCTGCCCCGCCTGAAGACCGAAGTTAAATTCAACGGCAAACAAAAAATTCAGCAGTTGCGAAGAATGGTTGATTAATTCGTAATCGATCTGTATTTCGGCTTTTTCGTGAAAAACGGTGACGCGTTTATGCAGTTCAACCTCGTAACGATTTCCGTCAAGATTTAACTCGCCTTTTCGCCGAAAATCGAGAATTGTGCTCACGGAATTCTGCTGCGAATTTTCCAGATCATAAGGTTGATTCACAAAATCGGCTAATTCCGCGAACTCGCCGTCAGCAAAATTTTCGATGGCGCAATTCAGCGGCAAAAAATGATCGATCAATGAGCGGCGTTCATATAAATCGTAATGAAGGCGGCTCATCAAGTCTCTCTCTTTGGTGAGAATCAGGTCATGAATACTGGCTGTTTCTCCGGAATTACCCTGTTCGTAATCGCCGACAAAAACAGCGTGTTTCAATTTTTCATGATAGCCTTCCGGACGCCTTGTCATGGTGTCAAGCAGATTTTTGCCCGCCGGTTTAAAGTCGTACTCAAACAGAATAGCGCCTTTATCGGGCTTAAAATAGGCGTCGTGCACGGCTGTTTCTATCAATATTTCTTCCTGTCCGTCAATATCAAAATCGGTTTTCTCCAGTTTCGGCAGATCGCGATGCTTATCCAGAATTTTTTCGGCATCGATCAGGTTGTTAAAAATGGCATACCGAAGATGGCTCAAATAAAGTCCGCCGAACACTCCGTGCCAGTAGGGGCAATTACACTGCGCCGCCCACAAGTGATCGAGAGCCTTCTGATATTCTTCCTTTTCGGGAATGGAATGTTCTCTGAGTAAACGGCTTAAACGCAGCATTTTTTTATGCATTATATTCACTTCGGGATATTTGCTCATAAAATTACGCCAGAATCCGCCGCGCACAAAAATTCCGTAATGGTCCAACAGATTCTGGTCTCTCAGAATGTGTTCGAATTTTTCGTATTCTTTGTAAGTGGGAGGAAACAAAGCCCATTGCATCATTTCGGCATAAGAAGCGGTGGGCAAATAGACATTGCCGACGGGTTTCAGTGAATCAAGTGCTTCGGAAAAGTGAACCAATTCAATCCAGTCGCTGTTTTCTTCCAGAACACTAAAAAAGTTTTCGAGCCAGCCGTCTTCGTACACATGGCGGTAGGTGTTCGGCCAAACGCCGAATTTTTCTCCGTCATCGGCAAACACAATTAAATTATTGCCCTCTTCGTCCGCCATTTCCCGCAAAACCTCGATTGTTTTCTGAGGCTCCTGAAAAGGGATGGTGTAGCGCAGCATTTTATTGATCGGAAAAAGAGCCACGGAGTTTCCCATGTCTTCGGTCAAAAAATATCCCGTCAAATCTTCGTCGCGCAAGCCGGCATATTTAAAATGGGTGTCGTCTAAAATTGTGTATTTGATATTCGCCCTGTTCAGCGGCGTAGGCAGGGTGGGCTCCCAAACCCTTTCCGCCAGCCACATCCCTTTGGGATCATAATCAAATAATGTCCGAACCCGTTCGCTTAATTTATTGATCTGTCCGATCTGATCTTCTTCGGGAATGACAGAAATGATCGGTTCGTAATAAGCGCCGCTCATCACTTCCAACTGTCCTTTAGCCGTCATGTCTTTGATCAATTCCAAAAGGTCCGGATGATTTTCTTCCAGCCAGTCAATCAAAATTCCCGTAAAATGAATGGAAATTTTTACGGACGGATGATTTTTTAAAACCTGCAAAAAGGGTAAATAACTTTTTTGATAGGCTTCTTCAAACACAAAGTCAAAATTTCCGATGGGCTGATGATTATGTATTCCAAAGGCAAACTTTATTTTTTTCATTGAATTCATATCTCCTGCTGATAATTAGTAATCATTTATTCAGAAAGAACTTGTAACCGATCAATTTATAAATTAGCCGCGCCACAGTAAACTGGGGTGAATGAAATCCGTTAATCGGACTAAATTCGACGACGTCAACTCCAATTACGTTTTTGGCGGAAAACAGTTCACGCAAAAAACGCAAAGTTTCATTCCAAAAAAAGCCGCCGGGTTCCGGGGTGCCGGTGGCGGGGATTAATGACGGATCAAAAAAATCGACATCAATGGTCAAATAAACGTTGTCCTTTAAAGTCGAAATCAATTCAACCGGTAAACAATCGACCGTTTGATGCGCAAAAACAGTTTTTAATTTTCGGTCTTTGATTAACCGAGCCTCTTCAGCGCATAAGGCGCGAACGCCTAATTGTAAAATTTCGGGCGTTAATTCCAGAATGCGGCGCATAACACAGGCGTGAGAATACTTCGAATTCTGATACGAATCGCGTAAATCGGCGTGCGCGTCTAACTGCACCACAGATAAATCCGCCATGTTCCGATGAAATGCGCGAAACAGCGGATAGCTGACAGAGTGTTCGCCTCCGATCGAAACAATAAATTTTTCATCTTTCAAAAGCTTTGAAGCAATTTCGGTGATTTCGGCGAAATCGTTCTCTGTCTCTCCCTTGAAAACGGGCGCGGGACAGGTAAAAATTCCCGCTTTAAAAGGTTCTTCTTCCAATTCTTCGTCATACAATTCCAGATGCGGCGATGCCGCAAGAATCGCATCGGGTCCGTTGACGGTTCCCTTGCCAAAGCTGGTTGTTTTTTCGAACGGAACCGGCAAAATTACGACGCCCGCCTTATCATAAGAATATTCGGGAATTTCACCTTCCAAAAAAAGCATTTTTCAATTCTTCCGCTGTTTCTCCGTTTTTCAGGGTAATAAAATTGCAGCCGCAAAAACGGTTGTCCAAAAGCCGCGCTGGTCTCCCTTTGCATATTGAGTAATATTCTGCGTGCCCACAATTTTGCCCGAAATATGCCAGATATTTCTCTTTTCGTCCCAGCTTAAATCGGAATCGAACTCCACGCCCAAAATGGTTGCTAACATTTCCGCCGCTAAATCTTCAGCGTATTCCCCCGCTTCTTCTTCGGTTTCTCCGTAGCCCTTGTGTTCCGACAGGTAACCGTAAGCATTTCGATCTTTAGGTATTGCCAACCCGATCGAAGCGGTGATTAAACGTCCCGGCTCATTGGTCGCATTTCTGCTGTAAACAGCATGAACAATCTGCCCGGGTCTTAATTGCCTTAATCCTTCTTCTCTGCCGATTAATTCGCAGCCCGGCGGATAAATACTCGAAACCGATACTAAATTAAAGGGACCCACGCCCGCGTTTCTTAAAGCCATTTCAAAACTTGTTAATTGCTCTTTACTTATACCGACGCCTCTGGTCAAGAAAATTTTTCTGGGTACATACAATTCTATAGTCCTCCATCAATTTGGTCATCCGGTTCGACCTCTTGTTCTTCCAATTCTCTGATTTTTTTCTTATTCTTCAAATATACTATAATTACGGCGATAATAAATAAAATTCCTATAGCCGCAAAAAGCCACTGTTCAAATTTTAATAAGACAAGCCAGCGATAGCGTTTGTAAATGTATTCGTTCCATTGAATCTCAAAGTCCAGAAAATCGAATCCGTAAATTTTTTTAAACGCCCTGTAAAAGGTATGATTTTCCGCCATATAGCTCAGCAGGTCATGCAGTTTTGCCCGCCCGTACCGGTCAACAAGAAAAACAACGGCGCTTTGCGCCTGTATATAAGCCAGACGCGCCCGGATGTAATCCAAATGCGCCAACGTGTCAATTGCCGTAAAGTCCAGCACTCTTTTTTGCACAATGGCGTCAGCCAGCAGAATTTTTTTATCAAAACTTAAAGTCCCTTCGCTAAAATATTCCGCCAGTCCTTCGTTAAGCCAGGTGGGAATTGTTCTTCCCCTGGTGTAATCAAAAACAAGGACGTGTACGATTTCGTGCAATAAAATCTGAGGGCTCTTTTTGATCTGATCGGCGTTTGCCAATTTTAAAACAATCGACCGCTCTTCCGGCATGGCAATAGCCTGGCTCCATTCAGGGATTTGATTTCTGAAATATTTCCGGAATTCCGTCTCGGATTTGATGATCAGAACCGTTACAGGGGAATCCGATGAACGGGTAAAAAATTTTTCGATGTTCTTTAAGGGCGTTTCAATTTTATCCATCAGCCGTTGCACAAGCAGGCTATCCTGTTTTTTAAAATAAAATATGAAATCGCCCCGAACTTTTTTATGCAAATCGCCCGCGTTTGTCAAAGAACAAATCAACAAAATTTGGAAAGTTGCGAATATAAATATTTTAATAAACTTTGCCAAATTTAAATCACCCATTATTTGTTTTCGTTAGCTGTATAAAAAATATTAACGGATTAACGAGTCCGGCTGCGGAGCAAATTTTATTACAGCGTCATATTTTTGTAAGTAACGCGTTCATCCACTCTGCTTAAAAGAATAAGTCCCGTTAAAAAGAATAACAGCAAAGAGAGAATCGCGTAACGTTGATTGCCGGTAATTGTCGAAACCACTCCGAACAGCAAAGGTCCGAGGATAGAAGAAAACTTGCCCATCAGGGCATAAAACCCGTAAAATTCCGCTTCCATTCCGTTCGGGATCAAGCGTCCCATTAAAGCCCGGCTTGCCGACTGCGAAGAACCCATGGCGATTCCGGCGATTAAGCCCACAATATAAAATGTGACCACGTCATAAGCCACAAACGCGCCCATGGTTACAATAATCCAAAGACAAAGAGTGATAATAATCGTCTTTTTCGGACCGAATTTATCCGTTAAATACCCGAACACATACGAGCCGGAAATTGCCGACGACTGTACAATGGCAAAAAACTGGATTACTTCGCGCACGGTAAATCCGAGCGTTGTGCTGGCAAAAATCCCGCTGAAATAAATGACCGTATTAACCCCGTCGATGTAAATAAAATAAGCGAGTAAAAATTTGGTGATTTCCGGGAAGTCGCGCACTCGTTTGAGCGTTTGGACGGTTCGCTGATAGCCTGCCTTAATGTAGTTTTTATTGGTATCGGTTTCGTAAACTATTTTTTCCTTAACAAGGGTAAAAAAAGGTATGGAAAATGTCAGGAAAAAAAGCGCCGCCCAGACAAAAGTCGGTCGTACCAAAGACAGATCGTTTAAAGCAAAAGCTTCCGAGGCATAAGGCAGGGCAATTAAAAGCGAAATTAAAGAGCCCACATAACCGACGGCAAATCCGTAACCCGAAATTTTACCGATATTTTCCGGACGCGATATCTGCGGTAAAAAGCCGTTGTAAAAAACAAGGGCTCCTTCAAAGCCCAAATTACCGATAATAAACAGCAAAAGCCCTTGTACAATCATACCCGGTTTTAAAAAATAGAGGGAAGCCGTTGCCAGAATACAAACGATTGTGTAAACAAATAAAAAATATTTTTTGCGGTTACTGTAATCGGCGATAGCGCCCATAACGGGAGAGCTGAGAGCCACGATTGCCATTGAAACCGAACCGCCCAAACCCCATAAAAAATCTCCCGGATTTCTCGCCCAGCTTCCGAACGAAACGGTAAAATCGGAAACGATATATTCTTTGAAGTAAATCGCGTAAACCACCGTAATCACGATCACGCTATACGAAGTATTGGCGAAATCATACAAAGTCCAGGCAAAAATTTCTTTCCGGACGCGATGACGTTCTTTTTTGTTTTGAACCTCGTCGTTAATAGTTTTTAATCTCCCTGTGTTTCAACGCAAAAAAAATACCTTCCCCCGTTAAAAGAGAAGGTATTAAAAATACGCAAAATTTGTTTAGATTAAAAACTTTTCAGAGCTGATCCTGAACGCGCCTTACAACAAGGTTGATTACGGCTTTTAAAGTGTCGAACACGCCGTCTCCGCGAACAGCGACGGCTTCGAAATAGGGGACATTGAAAAAGTTAAGGCGTCTTTGCAGAGCTTCCACCGGTTCGACGCCGGGCAGGTCGCGTTTATTGTATTGAACAACCCAGGGAAAATTTTCCAGAGAATGACCTTCTTGTTTTAAATTTTCCTCGAGATCGAGCAGGGTCTCGATATTTGCTTCCATTCGATGGGGTTGAGAATCAGCGACAAAAACAATACCGTCAACGCCGTTTAAGATAACTTTTCGGCTTGAGGCGTAATACACCTGTCCCGGAACAGTATAAAGATTGAACTTGGGTTTTTTCCCTTTGATACGCCCCACTTCGATTTGCATAAAATCGAAGAAAATGGTCCGATCCTCTTTGGTTTTTAATGAAACCAGTTCGCCTTTCAAAGAGGGGTCTAACTTGGAGTGGATATATTCCAGATTGGTAGTTTTGCCACTCATCCCTGGACCATAATAAACTATTTTTAGATTAATTTCCTGTAATGCCCAGTTAATAAACATCCTGTTCCTCTTTAGTTATAGTCAACTTCTACCACATTGATTATTTTAAAAAATGTGAATTATTTAAACGCGTCGTCAAGGGCGTCGCCCAACAGCGAACTGAAATCGGAATCGATCATCTTTTCCTTGGATTCGCTTTCATCGGCTGTTTCTTTTAACGCCTGCAGCAGGTCTTCGATAGCTTTTTTGGTGTAAATTCGGATGAGCCCTAAGGTAACGCTGACGTCAAAAACCACTACAAGGAAAAAATTATCGCCGACATTGGAAAGATAAACGTTGCGTTTTTCACCCTCGTGAAACAGCAACTTAAATTTTGCTTCTTCGCCTACCAGTTTCGCCATTTCGGATGTGGCGGCAAAGTCGCTTGCAGCCAAAGCGGAAAGAACCGTAGTATTCATATCCTCCGTATTCCCCCGCTGGCTGATTAACTGCCCGCTCATATCCGCAAAAAGGATGGCAGAAGCTTTTGTTTTGGTGGCAAGCTCAGACAATACTTTCGTTATTGCCTCGTATTGGTTACCGTTCAAGATAACCTGTCGGCTCCCATCTTTTAATTTACGTTTTTGTACCATGGTTCTATCCTCTTGGTAAATTAATTTACATCCTGATGGATTGTTGTTTTTTTAATCGTTCCAGAGCGATTTTTATGGACTCTCTTAAACGCTCCAACGCAGCGGCAAGTTGCTCTATTTCATCGTTTGTCCGAACTTCCACAACCTGTTCCAATTTTCCCTGACTTATCTCGTCGGCTCGTTTGGTCAAATAAATTATCGGTTGAATCAATCGCCCTGCAAGTAAAATAACCACAACAATCCCAATTAACGTTACGCCCAAAATGGTTAAAACTATTATCCGAATCGTCCCGTTAACGGTATCCTGAACATATCCCCTGTTCATTCCGACCCGAACATAACCGATAAACCCTTCTTCTACGGGCACCCAAATATCGTAATATTCGTTTTCCAGCTCCGGAACGGTTAACACCCGAACCTTTGTTTTGCCTGTCAACTGATCGGAGTTTTCTACGCGCAATACTTCCGGAACCTGACCGTTAAAAGTGTCTCCTACAATATTACCGTCGCTGTCAAGGATCAGAATATAATCAAGACTTTCGAAACTAATGTTGCTCGTAATCAAATGTCGTAACCCCAAGCGGTCATTTTCAAGGATTAAGTCGCTGCAATTTAAAGCCAGATTCATCCCGATTGTTTTTCCGCGCTCGATCAGCTCTTTTTCCAGACTTTTACTTACCGTGCTGCTTACCAATACGACAATAATAAATCCTAAAATCAGATTACTTATTATTAAAATTCCGCTTATTTTCCACCGAATACTCATAAACTTTTTCAATTATCACAATCCCTTTAGAAGTTCCAGCATTTCTTTCTGGAATTGGATTTTCTTTTTTTCATCGCTGATTTCATCGCTTAATAATTCTATCAATTCCGGAACGCGATTTTTACGATAATTCGACCTTTCGGCGTTCAATTCCATCAAGGCGTCGTTAATTACATACGTTGCAACCGGACCGATATATTTTGTTAATATTTTTTCTAATTTCCTGAACAGAGATTCTTTGACAATTTCAATTTCTTCTTTTTTTACCCGGACAATCTGTAACAGTCCTTTATCGATCAGCGATCTGACGATTTGTAAGGCTTCGCGGGTCGAAAGAGCAAGGTTTTGCGCAATTTCCGCAACGTCGCGATTTCCGTCAATTTGGGTAATTACAGCCCATTCCATAGAACTCAGCGAAACCTCTTCCGGTATCCCTCCTCTACTGAGTTTGTAAATTACATTTTCGCTCGCCATCATAAAAATACCGATTCAACCCGTTTCTCTCAATTCCTTACAATATAGATTATCTTACTTTTGAAATCAAACGGATCTCATCATCGTCAAATTGCCCGTGCCTTAAGTGCCTTAACGGATCGTACGATTGTTTTTTTAACCATTTCAAAAAACGCTTATTATCCAATAAATTGGCAACCGTAACGTTTAAGGTTATTCGCAATAAAGACATTGCTTCCAACGATCGGCACAATGTAAAAATCAAAAAACCTTCCGCGTACCTGGCAATAATAAACCGATCCCGCCAGTACAATTCCATGTTCATTAATTTGTGTCCCTGAATTTTACAGGCGGAAAAAGTCCGAATCAAATGAATGGTCACCTGCTTAAGAACCGTGTCCGAAATGTAACTTCCCGTTTTAAAACCTACTTCTCCTTTGTAGGATGAGATAGCTACAAATTCAACCGATTCGATCTTTTTAATTTCTTTTAAAATTCGTTCCGGCATGTTTTATACAATCGTTAATTTTTTCAATAAGTTAAGTAAAATTGTGCCTAAAACGCCTATTTTATGGCTTTTTTGATCAGAGGAAGAATAATATCTAACCGCATTTTTTTATCCGTTTCCAAAACCACCGTGTGCTCATTATCAAGATTTATCAGTATTAAATTCCGCACGCCTAAATTCAGGCTCACAAATCCCGGTTCGTCGCCGTTTAAAAGTTTGCTGATTTTCTTTATTTCCAGATTCGTCAACGCTATTAAAGGATATTCTTCCGAAATATCATCGCTGCTTTTGGCAATAACTTCCCCGGCGCGATTTATAACATAGATGCGTTCCACGCCTTTGATCGTAAATAGTCGTTCGATTAAGCCGTTGTAATTGATGCCCTCTTTTTGCCCGTAAGTATCGCGGCGATGCAAACCTTCCAGCAATAAATTATTCCAGTTAGCGGAAATGGTTTTTGCCGGCGTGCGGATTCCGCTCTCTACCTTAAAATTCCCCGAGAACAATTGAATTAACCGGTAAAATGCATCTTCTCCGATAAAGGGATCGTATTCGGCGTGAACAACCTGCCCCTTCTCAAAATATATGAAGCCGTACTTACCGTTATGCTCTATTGTCAGTTTGGCTGTATTACGCTCCATACAGTTTAATTGAACCAGGTTTGCCAGTTTAATGTCTTTTAGATTGCCTACTAAAGCCATTTTACTCTAAAATTTCCATTACTTTTTTCTTAAAATCTCTTATATCAAACGGTTTTTCGATATACAGCGAAGCGCCTTCACGCATTGCCTGCTCTTTTTTATCGCCCGAACCGTACGCCGTAATAACGATAAATTTCGTATCGGGCGCGCTGCCCCGAATTTTCTTAAGCACGTCGAACCCAGAAATCCCGGGTAAAAAAATATCCGTAATAACAAGATGAAACGGTTTCTCCTGAAATTTTTCGAGAGCCTCTTCCCCTGTTTCCGCCGTTATCACCTCGTACGGCTTTTTGGAGAGAATAAAGCTTTGATACAGACTAAAGGTGATCGTTTCTTCATCATCTACAATCAGAATTCTTTTTACCATATCTTAACGCCTCATTTTCAAATTACACGGTATTCGGAACAGGAAAATAGAGAATAAATTCCGTTCCTTTATCTTTTTTGGAAAAAACTTCGATTTTTCCGCCGTTTTCGATCATCAAACGGTTGGTTATGGATAGCCCGAGTCCGATCCCGCTGCTTTTTGTCGTAAAAAAGGGATTGAAAATCTTTTCCAGATTTTCTTCCGGGATGCCGATTCCGGTGTCGGCGACTTTCACCCATATCGCGTCGGCTGCCTGTTCTCCGTCATCTAAAACCGCGTCTTTGATTAACGAAGTGGAAACCATCAAATCTCCCCCGTCGGGCATGGCGTCGATGGCGTTCAGAAAAAGGTTCATAAAAACCTGCTCAATTTGACTGGGATCGACAAAAACCTGCGGCAGCCTGTTTTCAAAGCGTTTGACAAAACGAATCTTTTTCTTCTTTAAGCGCGGAGCCAGCAGCAAATAGATGCCGTCGATCAGCATTTCGATATTATGATATTCCTGAACCGGTTTGCGCGGTTTTGTGAAATCAAAAAAACGGGATAAAAGATCGTTGCTCCGGTCGATGGCGTTGATAATACGCGTGACCAACTGGGAACGAAAATCATCGGGCTTAAAACTCTCTTCCAGAACCTGCGAGGCTGCTTTGATGCTGGCGAGAGGATTGCGAATTTCATGCGCGATTCCGGCAGCCAGCTCGCCCAGGGTAGCCAAACGTTCCATGCGCTCTAACTGTCGTCTTTGCTCGATCTGGGCTTTAATATCGCGAAAATGGATGATAAAGCCCTCTGTCTGATGAGTGTCGAGATTTTTGAACGGAGAAGTGGTCAAGCCCACGGGAACGGTTGTTTTTTCTTTTGTCAAAAAGATTGCTTCTTTGCTTTTTAACTGGGTCTCTTCTTTCAATAAAGTTAAAAAATGCCTGCCTTCATCCTGATCGGCAAACAGAACAGAAACGGGTCTTCCCTGAAGTTGAAGAAAGTTGTAGCCGAGTAGGGTTAACGCCGAACGATTGGCAAAGACAATTTTGCCTTCGTGATTGATAATTAATATGCCGCTGCTCAAATTCTGCAGAATGGCTTTGTGAAAATGATAGATTTTTTCCAGTTCGTTAAAACGTTTGAGTAAAAGATCATACTTGATGACGAGCTCTTCGTCGGGCTTTGAGTCACCGGATTTGCCGGCGCTGATTGTGGAATAGAACTTATTAACCGCGCTAATCGCCTGTTTTCGTTTTTCGAAATGTTTGCTCATTTAATTTTTCTTTGGTTAAAAGTTTAAATCCGGAAGCGTATCGCAGCCGTTAGTTTTCAATCTGCCGTTGCAGAAACTCCGGAGTAAAGAAAAGCTCAATACCTATTTTTTTCTGTTGTCTTTCATTCAAGAAGCATCCGTTATTCATTGTTAATTATTAATTATTCATTGTTCATTAATATAAAGGTAATGAATAAAAATCGCCAAAAAAATAAAAACGCCTCGGAACGTCAATTTAAAGAGAGCGGATCCACATCCACGGTTACCAGATCGGTTTTTTTGCGAGAACCCAGATAAGATTTCAATCGCTGTTTAAGGATTTGTTTGGTCTTTTTACCCGTAGGATCGGTTTGCGGATTCAGCTTCAGCGTTACCACCCAGCGATGCAGATTATTCATGCGCTGGATAATCGCCGGAGCGGGACCCAATACCTGGCTGTATCTTGAGACGGATGATTTTAAGATTTTGGTAATTTCACGGGCGCGGTTCAGAGTGCGGCTGAAATCTTTGTTTAAAATCAGGATTTGAATTAGGCGCACATAAGGAGGATAGCGAAAGTTTTGACGGTGTCTGATTTCTTCAAAATAGAATCCGCTGAAATCGTGGAGTTTTGCAAATTGAATGGCGTAATGAGAATGGGAATAGGTCTGCACCACAACTTCGCCCTCTTTTTGTCTTCTGCCCGCGCGCCCCGCGACCTGGGTTAACAATTGAAATATACGCTCCGGCGCCCGAAAATCGGGGATGGATAATCCGACATCCGCCGAAACCACGCCTACCATGGTCACGTTGCTGAAATCGAGCCCTTTGGCAATCATCTGCGTGCCGAGCAAAATATCGGCGGCTCCCTGCCCGAAAGCCCGCAAAATTCGTTCATGGGAATGTTTGCCCTTGGTGGTGTCGCGATCCATTCGTAAAATTTTTACGTCGGGTAAAATTTCGAGCAGCGCTTTTTCGATTCGCTGGGTTCCCGTGCCTTTGTAAACAATTTGTTTGGCTCCGCAATCCGGGCAGAATTGGTAAGCCGGCATAACATGACCGCACAAATGACATTGCAACTTTTCGCCGTAAGAATGATAGGTGAGGCTGATATCGCAATTGGGACAAACAGGGATGTAACCGCATTCCGTGCATTGCATAAAGGCTGAAAATCCGCGCCGGTTCTGCAATAATATTACCTGTTCCTTTTTCTGCAGGCGGTCGCGAATTTTTTCGATCATGGTTTCCGAAAACAGCTTTAGTTCGCCGCCGCCGAATTTTTTGGCGCGACGCATGTCGATGATTTCCACCGCGGGCATTTTTACATCGTCAATGCGTTTCATCATTTCGATTAATTGGTATTTTCCCGTGCGGGCGTTGAAATAACTTTCCAGACTGGGCGTCGCCGAACCGAGGATGACGACGGCGTTATTCATTTTTGCCCAGTAAATAGCCACATCTCTGGCGTTATAGCGCGGCTCCATATCGGTTTGCTTGTACGTGTGCTCATGCTCTTCGTCAACCACAATCAGTCCGATATTGTCCAAAGGCGCCAACAAAGCCGATCGCGGTCCCACCACACATTTAATGCGACCTTCGTAACAGGCGGTCCAGTAATCAAAGCGTTCGCCCAGAGACATTTTGCTGTGGAAAACGGCTATGTCTTCTCCCACAATTTTTTGAAAGCGGCGCACTGTTTGCGGAGTTAAGGCGATTTCGGGTATTAAAATAATCGCCGATTTTCCGCGTTTTAACACCTCTTTTAACACTTCGATATAAACCTGCGTTTTTCCGCTTCCGGTTACGCCGTGCAATAAAAAGGGTTTGAACTGTTCGTTTTCGATAAACGGTAAAATGGCATTAACGGCATGTTGCTGTTCATCGGTTAAGCTTACAATCTCCTTTTCTTCTTCGGAATCCACCTCGATTTTTCTTTCCACGCGTTTCCCGATAATTTCACAAAGCCCGTAAGAACACATCTTTACAAGCGTGGCATGCGCCATTTTTGTTTCTTCTAAAAACCGGGCTTGCAAAATGTCGCGTCCCGCATTTTCCCGCATGTAGGCGTCGATTTCCGGACGACGTTTAAGATAACTCAGATAGTCCTTATGTTCTTCTTTCCGTTTGGAATAGTCTTTGTCAATATGCACAAATTTTCTGTACAGTTCTTTTACCCTCGCTTCCACATATTCTTTTTCGATGCGGATGATCCCTTTTTTCTTTAAAGAATTCAGAATGTTGTAAAACGAACCGTAACCAAATTTGCGGCGATAAAAAGATTTTGTATTACCCGGCATTTCGCCGATTAAAAGATAGAGTTCACGTTGCCTTTCACTCAAGTTGTCTGCTGACGCGTCCTGAACCAGATACACCTTTTCTTTGACCGCTTCTTCCGTGCCGCGCGGAAGGGCGAGAAAAACCGCCTGTCCCCAACTGCACAAATAATATTCCGCGATCCACTGCGTTAAGTTTAACATCTTTTCCGTAACTAAAGGCAGCTCATCCAGAATGTCGATAATATTTTTGGGATCTTCCCATGAACATTGTTCCGTAACCGAAACAACCACTCCGGTGATATCCTGATTGCCAAAGGGTGCTAAAACGCGCATTCCGGGTTGTACGTTTTTAAGCTCATCGGGAACATTATAACTGAATAAACGGTCGATTGGCAGATTAAAAGCAACGTTTACAAAAATTTTATCGGATTTTTTTTCCATGGAAATCAAATCATTAACTTCAATATTTTTCCTTCGGTTTTTCTAAAATATTAGCCATTAAAACACAAATAAACAAACTTATTTTAGCGGAAAATGATAATCCTGATGCGTGGAAACAGAACGGTTTTTTACAGGGTAATTGCGATTATTTTTTGTTAACCGATAAATTAGTTTACACAACCGTAACCAAAGTTTACATTTTTATTCTTTTAAGATTGCCCTGTGTTCAATATTTTCAAACTTTTCTTAACCGGCATAATTATTGTAAACCATAAGCCAGACAAATTAGTACCATACAGGAGAAAAGTTGTTAAGGGTTAAGGGTTAAGGATTAAGGGTGTCAGAAAGACGTGATGAGTAATAAATAACAAAGCGACCACAATCCGGCAACCAGTTACGCTTAACGAAAAAAGCAAGGGCTTTAGTGTTTCTATAATATTAAGGTTTGAAAAACAAAATGTTTTACAAAACCGGATTTTTGTTTTTTGTAAACTTCTTTTGCCCTTGAAACAGAGAATATTAATAATTACCTTGAAAACTAATTGGCTTCTGATTTTGTAGATTCTGAAAACCGACGTCCTCTGTTCCTTTGGTAATAAAAAAGAAAAAGAGGGAGGCTCAAAACTGCGCTGCAATATAACAGAAGATTTAAATATGTAACATAAGCGCAATTATATTTATACGGATTCATTATTGATAAAATGTACTCTTCAAAAATCACAGATTTAAATATTGAACTTGTCGATACAACATTAGCCCGCAAAAGACTTTTTAAGCAATATTGTTATTAAAACAAAGAGAGGGGATGTGATGAAAAAAGTTTTGTTTCTGCTTTTCCCGTTATTTTTGATGGGACAAAATTTAAGCTATCCCGATACAATGTATTACAAATCCGGTAAAATCTTTCCCTGTTTTGTCTTGGAGTTAAATAAAGATTTGGTAAAAGCAGTTTATGGCAATGAAATTACAGGGTCTGCCGGTTTCCCTTTAATCGACAAGGTTGTAATCGACGGAATGGGCGTTGTTTATCGATCAAAAACGGGATTTACAACCAAAATCGATTCCATAGCAAATTACTTAAAAACGAGAAATAAGATAAGAGAGAAAAAATTAAAGGAAAGGGCTGAACGGTTAAAAGTCAGGGAAAAAATTAAAGAAGAAAAAAAAATACCTCAACCCGGCAAAAACGTTCAAAAGGGGGGAAAATGGTCTTTTGGTCTGCTTTACATTCCAAACTATTCGGAAAAAATTTACCGGCTTTCCTCCTATAATTATTACGGATACAACGTTACACTACTGACGGATCCCGTTAAAAAATCCCTGATTAAAACTCAATTTACATATCGGATTTTTCCGAGGCTCAGAATCGTTTTTAATTTCGCTTATACCAAGTTATTCTCTAAGAATCGTTGGGAAAAACACAATGAAAATTTACCGGGAGGCGGGTATTATGATTACGGTTATATTAAAACCAACGATTTAAAGATAATAATCGGTAATCTGGGTATTAAATATTTTTTATCGCCGATAAGAATAAAAAAAGTCAGTCCTTATGTATTGGCAAGCATAGGTAAGCAATGGGCTTTTTCAAACTTCAAATACAAAGATCTTTTTGTTGATCAAAATACTCAGCCTAAAATAGAATCCAATATCAATACCTATCTGGAAGGCTTGAATTCACCGCTGATCCTTGATCTGGGTTTTGGCGCGGAATATTTTGTCAACGAATCCTTTTCCGTTAATTCCCGCTTGTTCTTCTCATATTCCGCTAAACATTCCACTTTTGATTACAGAAACAATAACACTGATGAGATCACATCCGTTATAAAGGAAACTAAAAACTCGGAAGTATTAACGGAGATCGGGTTCGGGCTGAATTTTTATTTCAATTGAGATTCCGAAGATCTGTAAAAACTTAAAATTTCAGGGAATCAGCCATGAAAAAACTAATAATCATTTGGTTAATTGTTGGATATGTTTTAGGGCAAATTCATTTATCCGCACAAATCGTTAAAACGGACAGTATTTTGTTTAAGAATCCGAACGAAAATTTTTACAACGAAGATAACATCAGCCTTCCTCTTCCAACTTTTGATCAACCTCCGAAAACATTACCGCTATTAAAAAACGATTTTATTGTTAATAATTTCGGAGGCGAGTATGGTTCCGTGCAAATGTTTCCTGATATTGCCGTTAATGAGCTCGGATATTACGCAGTTACGTGGATAGATATGCGCAACGGCTGTAAAGAAATTTTTGCCCAATTTTTCAATAATAAGGATCAAAAAATCGGCGGCAATATCCTCGTAAGTAAAAAACCCAATAATTGGAATTCTTTCCCGGCAATCGCAGCTTCTCCCAAAGGAGAATTTATTATTACCTGGGCGCAGAAATACGATGTTATTCTGGCTCAAAGAGTCACGCAGAACGGTAAAAAAATCGGCGATAATTTCACGATAAATACCAGGAGCGGCAATAATATCCTTAATCCCTCGATTGCAGTGAATGAAAACGGAGATTTTATAATTGCCTGGTACAACGATTACACCGGAAGGTATAATTTATACGCCCGGGTTTTTGACGCCGACGGTAACCCGTATGGCGATGAAATTACGATTATTGACGAACCTGATAGCAGACTTTCGAGTATCGGGGGAGAAAAAAGAGTAGCCGCGGACGGTAAAGGAAATTTTGCGGTTGTCTGGAGCTCTTACCTTAACGGAAAATCAAGAATATTTCTTCAATTAATAGATAGTCATGGGAACAAAGCGGGAAATAGTATCATGATCAGCGATCCTGACGACAGCTATAGTCATTATTCTCCGACCATTGCCGCTACTGACGAGGGGTATTTTATGATTATCTGGTCCAGTTCAGGCGATAGCCTTATGGGCAGAATTTATAATAGCGACGGATATTTTGTTACTGACCAATTCGCTGTTACACCGGAAAAAATTCCGTCTTATGCTTCCTACACGATTTCCTCTGATAATGATCAGGTCTTTCTTGTTTTCTGGAGCGTTTCCATCATGGTTATCCGTCAAAAATTTTCAATTAGCGGAGAATTTTCGGGACCTCCGGACACCTTAAAATTTACTTCGAGCGGTCAGTTTCCGAGCGTTTCCGATATTCTTAACGATCATCTTTATTTAACCTTTTCAAAATATCGTCTTAATGATTTAGATATTTTTCTTCAAAAATACGATATCGACTCAGAGCCTGTCGGGAATTTGACAACCGTTAACGACGACAGCGGAAGCGCCTGGCAGGAAAAGCCGGACGTTTTTTTTAATGATAAAGGGGAATCCGTAGTATTATGGATAGATCCCCGAAACGGTCGGTACGATTTATATGCACAGATGTTGGATCAGAACTTCAATCCCATCGGTCAAAATATTCAGATAAATGATACACCTGCTGAATATTGGTACACCGGAGACAAAACCGCCGCGGCTTTATCGGACGGCTCGTTTGTGATCGCGTTTTCCGGATGGCAAAATTATTATGATTATAATATTTACTTGCAGAAACTAAGCCCCACCGGGCAAAAAACAGGAAAAAACAAATTAGTAATGCAATCTAAAAATTCCTCTTTTAAGGTAAAGTTAAAAGTAAACAACGATGATCAGATATTGCTTTGTTGGTACGATAACCACAAAGGGACAGATGCCGCATATCTTAAAAAATTTGATATCAATTTAACGCCCGTTTCTTCTCAAACGCGTTTTATTTTTCAGAAAAATAATTTGACCCGCCGCTCTTTTACAATAGCCGTAAATGATTCTTTTAACATATTTGCCGCCTGGATGGATTATAATTCTAAGACGGAAAAATACGGCGACAAAATTTACGGTCTTTTATATAACGATAAAGGCAAAATTATTTCGGATACTATTTTGATTGAAAGATTGTACTATTCGGAAGAGCCGTCTTTTTTGATCAATGCTATTGACAATAAAAACAACCTGCTTGCTTTCTGGAAATCTTCTTTTAAAATTCATCTGAAGAGATATTATTACTCCGAAGGCGATACTTTTGTTTATCATAAAACTTTCTATCACACCAGTCGCAAAAACATCGAACCGCAAATCATCGATTTCCGGAATCACAAAGCCTTTGTTAAATGGAATTCGGACGGTGAGGTTTACGCTTATTTTTTAAATGACAACAGGCAAAAACTTTATCCGTTTCTCTTATATTCGTATAAAAATTTCCAACCGTACCGGATAGCCTACTATACCCATAATGGCGCGCAGATATTTAAGGATAAATTATTATTTGCCTACGAAAGCAATCAAAACAAAAATACCGGATACGATATCTGGGCAAACGTGCAAAAATTTGACAGTCTGAATTTTGAGCCGGAGTTATTTTTCCCGATGGCGGAGCGGGACGTTCTGTTTCAAAACTATCCGAATCCGTTCAGAAGAAAAACAACCATCGTTTATGAAATTTATGCTTTTCACAAGGTAAAAATATCCGTTTATGATATTCGCGGCAGAAAGGTTAAGGATTTAATAAACAAAAATCAAAGAAGAGGCATTTACGAAATTGAATTTGACGCGTCCGATTTGCCGTCCGGAATATATTTTTGCAGATTGGAAGCGTTTAATACCCAAGTTAAAAAATTGGTTCTGATCAAGTAAAATTCGCTTTGGGAATCAATAAAAAAAGCCGGCGAAACATATTCGCCGGCTATCGTTCATTTTATTCTTTTACAACCCAAACTTTAACCATTGCCTGAACTTCGGGATGCAGTTTAATCGGTACGGAATAGATTCCAAGGGATTTAATGGGTTCATCCAATTGAATTTTCCGGCGGTCAACTTCAAAGCCCTGCGCAGAAAGGGCGTCGGCAATATTTTGTGAAGTTACAGACCCGAAGAGCTTGTCTTCTTCGCCCACCTGAACGGGAATAGTACAGGAAACGCTTTCCAGCTTTTTAGCAAATTCTTCGGCAATCCGTTTTTCTTTTTCCTGACGCCAGCTGCGTACTTTTAGATCGTTTTCCAGACGTTTTCTGTTTTCCTTGCTTGCAATATAGGCAATTCCCTTCGGAATCAAATAGTTACGGGCGTAACCGTCTTTCACTTTTACAATATCGCCCGTTTTGCCTAATCCTTCGTAATCTTGACGTAATATTATTTCCATGCTTATCACCTTCTTTAATTGTTTACCTGGTAAAATCCGCTACAAATGGAATCAAAGCCAGGTGCCGGGCTCTTTTGATGGCTCTGGCTAACTGCCGCTGGTGTTTAGCACAAGTGCCTGAGGTGTGTCTGGGAATAATTTTTCCCTGTTCGGTCAGATATTTCAACAATTTCTTTTCTTCCTTAAAATCTATGTAAACAACACCTTCCTGGCAAAAGCTGCAGACGCGTTTTCTTCTAAATTTCAACATATTCATAATCCCCTCAGTTTTTTTCTTCGTTTTTTGGTTCTTCGGGCTGAGGCGCTTCGTTTTGCTTTTCTTCGGGTTCCTGTTTCACCTCTTCCGCGGCGGGAGCTGCTTTGGGTTCCGGAGTTTCGACGGGAGCCTTCTTCGGCGGTTCAACTACCGGCGCCGGTTCCTGTTTAATGCTTTTCCCCTCTTCGTCCATAGCCATTGCTTTTAATTTCCGCTTTTCGTAGCGATAGGTAAGATAACGCAAAACCTTGTCGTTAAAATTGTACTCGCTCTCCAGCTCTTTGGGGATATTGCCGGTGCCTTCGAATTCAATGGATCCGTAAAAGCCGTACTGCTTTTTGTGAATTTCGTAAGCAAGGCGTCGTTTACCCCACTTATCCACCTTACGAACCTTGCCGCCGTTTGAGGCGATGATGTTGCCGAATCGTTCGATTGTAGCATCAATCTCCTTTGGCGGCATAAGGCTGTCGAGAATAAAGATCGTTTCGTAAATAGCCATACATACCTCCTTTGGTCTTTACGATCCCTTTGCCTTTTTACAAAGGGATAGGATTAATTATTGGTTTATTAAGTTCAAATATATTACAAAAGCGGCGCGATTACCAGCGCGACCACCGACATTAACTTAATCAAAATATTCAGCGACGGACCCGCGGTGTCTTTAAAGGGATCGCCCACGGTATCGCCGACCACGGCTGCTTTATGGGCATCGGAGCCTTTGCCGCCCAAAGCGCCGCTTTCGATGTATTTTTTGGCGTTATCCCAGGCTCCGCCGGCGTTTGCCATAAAAATAGCCATTAACACACCGCATACGGTTACTCCCGCCAGCAAGCCGCCCAACATTTCGGCTCCGCCCAAAAACCCGAAGATAACAGGCGTAAGAATCGCCAGCAGACCGGGCACCACCATCCGTTTGATTGCGGCGGCGGTTGAAATATCCACGCATTTGCGGTAATCCGCTTCCGCCTTACCTTCCATCAAACCGGGTATTTCTTTGAACTGACGCCGGACTTCGGAAATCATGTCAAAAGCGGCGTCGCCCACAGCGCGCAGAGCAAAGGACGAAAACAGAAAGGGCAACATTCCGCCGATAAACAAACCAGCCATTACATAAGGATTGGAAACATCGATCGTTTTGATTCCCGCGGTAGCCATAAAAGCGCTAAAAAGCGCCAAAGCGGTTAAAGCGGCGCTGCCTATGGCAAATCCTTTGCCGATTGCCGCGGTCGTGTTGCCGACGGCGTCCAATTTATCGGTTCTTTCACGGACTTCCTTTCCCAGATCAGCCATCTCGGTAATTCCGCCGGCATTATCGGCAATGGGTCCGTATGCGTCAACAGCAAGTTGAATTCCGATCGTGGAAAGCATGCCGAGGGCTGCAATGGCAATGCCGTACAACTGAGCCTGCGAATAAGCCACTACAATGGCGATTGCCAGAACAATGACCGGCAACGCGGTGCTCATCATTCCCGTGGAAAGACCTGCAATAATGTTGGTAGCAGTTCCGGTTTCCGAGGCATGAGCAATTCTTTGCGCTGGTTTTTTAGATTCGGAAGTGTAATATTCCGTCAGAATGCCGATTAAAACTCCGCCGATCAATCCGGCAATCAATGCCAGATAAATATGCAAAGAATTTGCGGGCAGGAAAGCATTGATCACAAAATAAGACAAAATTGCCATAACAAAACCGGCGCCAAAGGTTCCCATATTCAAAGCAGTCTGGGGATTTCCGCCCTCTTTGGTTCGGACAAAAAAGGTGCCGACAATGGAAACCAAAATTCCGAAGCCCGCCAGAACCAGAGGCATTAAAACATGATCGAGACTTTTGGTAGCTCCGAGAACCATGGATCCCACAATAGCGCCGACATACGATTCAAACAGATCGGCGCCCATACCAGCTACGTCGCCGACATTATCGCCCACATTATCGGCAATTACGGCGGGGTTTCGGGGGTCGTCTTCGGGAATTCCGGCTTCCACTTTACCGACAAGGTCAGCGCCCACATCGGCAGCCTTGGTGTAAATTCCGCCTCCCACGCGGGCAAACAAAGCTATGGAACTTGCCCCCAGAGAGAATCCGCTGATAATGGGCATTACAAAATCCGTAAGCTGTGAAACTTCCACGCCGTAAATTCTGGTGTACAAAGCGAATAAAACGCTAAGTCCCAAAAGACCCAGACCGGCTACGCTCATGCCCATTACGGATCCGCCGGAAAAAGCGATAAGCAGCGCCTTATTTAAACTTGTGCGAGCCGCGTTGGCAGTACGGACATTGGCTGCGGTCGCCACCCGCATTCCGAAATATCCGGCAAGAGCCGAACAGGTCGCTCCCACCACAAACGACAGGGCAACAAGTTCGGTTTCATTATGTAAGTTCCCTACAAAAAGTAAAACAGCCACAACAATCACAAAAAAGGCAAGAACCCGATATTCGCGTCCTAAAAAAGCCATGGCGCCTTCACGGATGTAACCGGAAATCTTCTGCATCTGCTCTGTTCCGGGATCCTTTTTCTGAATGCTAATCGAACGAAACAAAGCAAAAACCAGTGCAATAACAGCACTCCCGATTGCAAAAACAATATTCTGCGTCATAACGCCCTCTCTATTTTAGATCTGTCTCAAAGAATTGCCGATTGAAACGATTCATTGCCTGTTCAATCCCTTCCCTGATCCAGACAACGATTCCTTGATGGGCTATGGGTAACAACTCCTTTAATTGTTCTTTTTCGCGAGCGTCAAATTCCGAAAGAACAAAATCCACCGGGTCTTCAAAATGATCTCCGATTCCTACCCTCAAGCGCGAGAACTCTTCGCTGCCCAGATGTTCGATTATCGACTTAAGACCATTGTGTCCGCCATCGCTTCCCTTTTTTCGAAAACGTAAACTCCCGAACGGCAACTGAAAGTCATCCAGAACAACAAGAATTTTATCTAAATCCGCGGGAAACCGTTCAAGCACCTGCCGCACGGCGATTCCGCTTAAATTCATAAAAGTAGTCGGTTTAACCAACATTACCGGCTCGTCATCGATCTCAAACTGCAAAAAATAATAATCCCCTTTTCCTGGACGAAAGGGGATTTTATATTGTGCCCTGATATAATCCAAAAGAATAAAACCGATATTGTGGCGTGTAAAAAAATAACGCTTACCAGGGTTTCCGAGACCAAAAACAATACGCACGTCCCTGTAAAATCCTGTTACTCTTCTTCTTTATCCTCTTTACCCTTGGAAATAACCTCCGGCTCCATCTCTTCCTCTTCCACCTCTTCTTCTTCAACCTCTTCGGCGCCGCGAGGAGCTTCCACACGACAAATCACATCGTCGGGATCGCCAAGAACGTCAAAGCCGTCGAATTGCAAATCTTTTATTCTTATCGATTGCCCGATTTCCAGATTGTCAACATTAATTTTGATTACATCGGGAATATTCTCGGGAAGAACGGAAATTTCGAGGATACGTTTAATTTCGTCGAAAATACCGCCTTCCTTAACGCCTTCGGGCTTGCCTTCGAATTCAACGGGGATTTCCATTTGAATTCTTTCGTGGGCTTTAATTCCCATAAAATCAACATGCAAAATACGGCTGGTAACCGGATGATACTGGACGTCTCTGATAATGCATTTATGTGGTTCACCGTCAATTTCCAAAACGATCACGGAATGATGCCCGCGAAGCCCTACATTTAGATCGTGCTCATCGATGGCAATTTTGATGGGATCTTCTATTTCTCCGTAAAGGACGGCGGGTATTTTACCTCCGCGTCTCAATTTCCGTGCGACAGATTTTCCAATCCCTTCCCGTTTTTCTGCAGCCAACTTTAATTCGGTCATGAATTCATTCTCCTTATTATCCTAAAATTATTTGAGAAAGCCGCTCTTACTTTTTATAAAAAAAAGCAAGCCGCAGCTTGCACAGAACAAAGCTGGGGTGGGAGGACTCGAACCCCCGCATGGCGGGACCAAAACCCGCTGCCTTACCACTTGGCTACACCCCATTAAAAATAACAGATAACAAATTTAATATTATCAAAGGGAAGTGTCAAGTTTTGATGGCATTAATTTTAAAATATGACCGCAGATTAAACTGATTACTCTGATTGCGCAGATGGAGTTGAGGTTTTTTGGGTTTTAATGCTTAAAATTGAAGAATTTGTTTTAGTTTCAGCTTTAGATCTATTTTATTCTCCGTGGTCATTGTGAATTCTTGGTGTGCTTGGTGGTTACTATTTCCCGCAGATTAATCGGATTACTCGGATTGCGCAGATTGAGTTGAGATTTTTTGACGTTTAGCGCTTAAATAAGAGAATTTGTTTGCGTTTCAAGTACAATCTTAAACAAGTACAATCTTAAATTTAATCTCCGTGCGCTTTGTGACTAACTTTGTGTCCTTTGTGGTTATTATTCCCCGCAGATTAATCAATCCGATACACGCTATTTATTGATGTATCCGCTATGAAAATGTCTGTAATTGCCATTTAGAACAGCGCAGCGACAAGAAAGGGGCGGGTAGGTCGTTTACGACCTTTGGAAGCCCCTTTAGGGGCTTGATAAACGCTGCCGAAAATTACACAGATTACTCGGATTGCGCAGATTGAGTTGAGATTTTTTGACGTTTAGCGCTTAAATAAGAGAATTTGTTTGCGTTTCAAGTACAATCTTAAA
>JAADIP010000023.1 GCA_013151275.1 Calditrichota bacterium
CCGGCTTGTCCGGGTTATGGTTAAGCGTATATCTGTTAACAAAATTAGTTGCTTTTTTGGTTTTAGCAACGATTAATATCATTCTCCTACTCTTGTTTTTCTAAGATACCTGATTAATCCATCTATTAATTTAATATTCGTAATTATTTCATTTCTCAACTGATTGAAATCTTCCTGTGTTATGTATTTCTGGTCATTACAAGTAATCAAATGATCAAGTAATTCATAAATCGATCCTCTTGCCATTCGTAAAAACTGCATATTTTCCTGATAATGATATCTTCCATATCCCTCAGCGATGTTTGATGTAACAGAAATAGCGGCTCTGCGCATTTGTTGAAATAAATTATACTTTTCGGAATCCGGTAACTTTGATGTAATATCATAGATCTGTTTTCTGACTTCTCTCGCAACCTGCCATACTTCCAAATCCACAAAACTTTGGATTTTCTCCTCCATATTCACTCTTAACCCTTAACCCTTAACCCTTATACCCTTATACCCTTAACCCTTACCCCCCTCTTTCATTTCCCAATAACACTCCGCAAGATCGGGTGCACTTTTTCCTTATCTCCGGAGGTTACCCGGGCGTGCCGTATGCGATAGGCTAATTCGATGGAAGGTCGCGCGTCTTCGATTCCGTATCCCTTTCCCGCCAGAATATCCTTATAGACTTCGGTGTGCAAATCCGTAAATCCGCCTGAAACCTGATTTTCGATTAAAATACTGCGAAACGTACGTTTACCTTCCTGCACAGCCTTCTGAGGCAGATCGTCGCGATCCAACGACAGAAACCAGCGGACATTCGCGCGTTCCAACTCCATAAAACCGCCCACTTTTTTGCGATCGGAATAGTGCACTTCCAGATGCTGCACCTTCCCGAAAATCCAGTTAAGCATGTCGAAAAAATGGATTCCGATATTGGTGGCAACGCCGCCCGACTTTTCGATGTCTCCCTTCCAACTGTAAAAATACCATTTCCCGCGGGAGGTAATGTACGTCAAATCGATTAAATATTTATGTTTGGATTTATTTTTCAGAACTTTTTCGCGAAGATCGCGGATCGTTTGATGAATCCGAAGCTGCAATACATTATAAATTCTCTTGCCAAAGTCTTTCTCGACTTCCGCCAAAGCGTCCAAATTCCAGGGATTCAAAACCAGCGGTTTTTCGCAAATTGCGTCAGCTCCCACGCGCAAAGCAAAACGGATGTGCGCATCGTGCAGATAGTTCGGCGAACAAATACTCACATAGTGTATTTCGTCGCCCGCATTTTTACGACGCAGCATCTCAACATGTCTGTCGAAACGTTCAAATTCCGTAAAAAAATCGACATCATCAAAATACGAATCGAGAATCCCGACGGAATCGGAAGGGTCAACCGCGCATACTAATCTGTTTCCTGTGTCTTTGATAGCCTTCATGTGGCGGGGGGCAATATAACCGGCGGCGCCAACCAGAGCAAAATTCTTCATCAGACCTCCTGTGCGTCAATAAGTCACTAACCAATAAGAAGAAATAAATTGAAAAATCATCTAAGTTTTTCAACAAACATGTTACCTTATTTTTCATAATAAAGAAGTTTTCTGACGGTAGCCTTCAAGCCAGAATTAAACATTTTTAGTGAAGAATCGCTTCCTCTTAATCGACTTTTAATATAAATAGTTCTGAAAAAATATACAAATAGAAATATCCGTTGCGTGTCATAAATCACTCTTTTAGCAGTTTGTTATTCGTTAAGCGTTAAGGGTATAAGGGTATAAGGGTATAAGGGTATAAGGGTATAAGGGTTAAGGGTTACTGGTCGCTGGTAATTTTGTTACCCATAAAGTTTTACTTTTCTACCTTTGCCCTGAAGGGCGGAGAAAAAGGCGGAGGCGTCTTTTTTCTATCATTAAATTCCTACGAAATTTATCCTAAACGACTAAACCTCACCAGGTAGAGCGGTTCGTTACCTCCCCGCTCCCCCACAGACCCGGACGAGCGGCTTTCCCGCATCCGGTTCCTCCTAAATGGGATTCGCTGTAAGATAATTGTGATATATCTTCGGCTTTAATAGCGGATACCATTCGTATATCAGTCTTCTGTATCTTTCCCAGTTCCATTTCCGTTTACCGCCTCGACGATTCAACCATTTATGTAAAATTCGTATTACTTGATAGTAATATGAATTTATACCTCTGAAGTTAAACGTGATGCCATAATAGTTGTAATGACCTCGCAATTTTACATTCAGTTCGGCAATGAGAATTGACAGCTTTTTATGACGATTCTTTTTTAACCATTCCTTGAGCCTTCTTAACGATCGTGACTTCCTCTTACTACTCGTTTTACGCTTTAATATCGGCTTGCCTTTACGACTACAGCCAAGATAATGGGTAAAACCAAGAAAGTCGAAACTACGATCGCCTTCGCCTCGTTTGCTTTGCAAGTCTATCAGTTTTGTCTTATCCTTGTGCAGTTCAAGATGATATTTCTTAAAACGCTTCGCTAAAACTTTTAAGACTCGATCTGCATCCGATTTAAACTCAAATCCCAGTACAAAGTCATCTGCATAACGGACTATCATGCTCTTGCCTCGCAGTAATGGCTGAATCTGTTCCGAAAACCAGACGTCTAATACATAGTGCAAATAAATGTTACTTAATAGTGGTGAGATCAGTCCGCCCTGCGGCGTCCCTTCTTGTGGATAACTTAGTTGTTGCCCGTCAAGTATCCCAGCCTTAAGCCATTTATTTATCGTCCGGCGGATCACTCCATCTTTCACCCGTAAGTCCAGAAATTCTCGCAATTGCTCGTGCGATATGCTATCAAAATAGCTCTTAATATCTGCATCTATTATGTAACGCAGACCTTTAAAGCTTACTTGTTTAAACAGATAGTCTAAGGCTTGATGAGCTGACCGACCTTTTCGAAATCCAAAGGAAAATTCCTTGAATTCTTCTTCATAGATCGGATTTAATACTCGACGTACACTCTCCTGAAGTATCTTATCCTCAATGGTCGGGATGCCTATCGCACGTTTGCCCGACTTATCTTTTGGAATATATACCCGGCGTACTGGAGGTGCCTTGTATTTTCCATTCTTGAATTGGCTTAGTAACTCTGATATTCGCTCCGATGAGTCCGCTTCATAACTCTGCCAACTCTCTCCGTCAACTCCAGCGCTGCTGCCTCTGTTTAAACGTCGATAGCTATCCTCCAGTAATTCCTCATTGATGAATTGCTGCAGGTTCGTCAAAGCTTCATGCTTGAATTTCCTCGCTCGTTCTGCTATCTGTAATTCTACCGTTGACATATCTTAGTACTTCTCTGGTTAGTAATATGTTACCAAATTACAGTCCCCATTTAAGGCGTTTCCCTTCCCTACTCTCCGGCTTTCCCAGGACGGATTTCCCGAATTTCTAACGGTACTATGAAAACGCTATGACTGCCTTCGCTCTTCTCCTGACCTCGCTCTCGCTTGGCTGAGGATACCGCTACGGAACATCTCTTTTCTTGGCGTTTTCATCGGTGGATGTTCTTACCAATGATAACTTGGATTGTTGGCTCAGGTCAATCCTTTAACCTCCTCTCGTGCGGAAGCGGGAGGCTCTCCCGTGTTCCCATACAAACCTTCCTGACTTTGATATAGTCTCGGACTCCGGTCGAATCTCATTAACTTGTCTTTAACGCTAATTCGATATGGCACCAAAGAGTTTAAACTTTAATGCTTCAACATTAATGTTACTTTCGAAGCTCATTCCTATACCTTCATCAGTCGCTGTTTACGCTTCATGCCGACATTTCGGTCGACTATGCAAAACTCGCTTCCGGTGGTTGACCAGACCTTTCCGGGCTCCGCTCTTTCATCGGAGCAGGTTTGTTAAAAGGGCGTTTCTTTTATACGCCTTAAATTCCCCGCCCTATGGGCTTTCACGGCGCAATAAACCTTTTCCTTCTATCCTCTGAAGATCACAACTTTGTCACTCGTTACTCATTACGTATTACGCATTACGCATCACGACCTTTTCCTCATCACGTTCAATCAACCCAAAGAAACATTTTTTAATATTTTGAACTAAATAAAACATTGTTTAATTTAATTTTTAAGCTTAATTTTAAAAATAAAAAAAACAATTTCGGGATTTCATCATGAAGATTCGAAATTATATTTTCATTATTCTTGTCTCTGTATCTTTTTTAACAGCCAAATCCTTTGATACTCAGAAATATCTGAATAAAATACACAAGCCCAAATCGACTTCTGGCTTTAAAATTTTACCTCATCTTCCTCCGATCAATCAGGACACGACTTCCGCCTGCTGGAGTTTTGCCACGGTCTCGTTTATCGAAAGCGAAATGCAGCGTTTCGGGTTAGACACGGTCCGCCTTTCCGTGATGTATCCTTTTTTTCATGTTTACATCGAGAAAGCCCGGCGTTTTGTTGAAACCCGCGGCGAATCACGGTTTTCTCCGGGCGACCTGTTTACCGGAGTTTTTGACATGGTACAAAAATACGGCATCGTTCCCTATTCCGTCTATCCTGGTCTGGTAAACGGACGAAAAACATACAATCACAAACGCATGTACGCTCAACTGGATTCATTGATGGATCAGGTTAAAATATTACAGGTATGGAACGAAGACCTTGTGCTGCAAAAAGTGCGCGAGATTCTGTACCGCTTTATGGGCGTGCCGCCCCAGTCTTTTACTTATCGCGGTAGATCCTACTCGCCCAAGACATTTTTGAAAGAAGTCGTGCGCCTGCCGTGGGATCAATACATCATGGTAACTTCGTTTGAGTACGCCCCTTTTTATCGATTCACCGAACTCAAAGTACCCGACAACTGGGCGCACAACGATCGCTATTTCAATGTTCCTTTGAACGATTTCTATCGGGGAATTAAAAACGCCTTAAAAAGAGGCTACTCGGTGGCTTTCGACAGCGACATCGGCGAACCGGGCAGAATCGGAAAATACGATGTCTCTTTTGTGCCGCCTTACGACATTCCGGGAAAATATATCGATCAACAGGCTCGTGAAATGCGTTTCCAAAACGGATCAACGACGGACGACCATTTAATGCACTTTGTCGGCTACCGCAGAATCGGCGGCGACGACTGGTTTCTGGTAAAAGATTCGTGGCGCACTGCCTGGGACGGGAAAGTACCCGGCTATTTCTTTTTTCACGGCGATTATGTTAAATTAAAAGTATTGGCTTTTTTGGTGCATAAAAAGGCTGTTCCGGAAATCGTTAAAAACATCAAATTAAACCCTAACTCTCGATAAGCAAACCAAAGAAAAAAATGCTGTTAAAACTTTTGCTTCGGCAACCTTTAAACGCCTGGCGTCAGCTTTCGCTGCTCAACAGGCTGCAACTTTTGTTTTTGGTCGCTGTGGTCTATGTTTATGCGATCACCCGACTTAATCCTGTTTTTGAGGCATTGGCTGAAAATCGGTTAAATCCGCTTGATTTATCGCTGGTAATAAACGGCGCTTTTACGCTCTATTTTTTAATCAGCGCGCCGTGGATTTTAACCCGACTGATCCCCAAACAATCCGCTTTGAGCGAATTTTACATGCTTCCCTTGTCCTCTGGTGAACTGTTAACGATTCTCGGTTATTACACGCACAAATACTGGTTGCCCGCCTGGCTGTTGTATCTGCCGATCGGCGTCGCCGTCAGCCTTGTCAATCCGTTGATCGGATTGTTCGGCGCTTTGCTGCTCATAGCTCTGGACATTGCCGCCTTTACGCTGACCGTTGCCCTGTTTTACCGTTTTAAAAATCGGAAAAGTTTCTACTTTTTCAGCCTGCTTGCCGCGGCGCTTTTTTTGCTTATTAGTTGGATTTTCTATTGGAACCGCTTTTCCTTGCTTTTGGTCGATCTGCTGTTTTTAACCGGCTGCCTGATCGGAAGTCTTTTTATCTTTAAACGGTTTTCTCCTTCTCCGGAAGAGCTCTATCCCCTTACCGCAAAAGAGCATCAGCTAAAAACTCCCAAATTTTTTTCATTAAGCAAGAGCGGCGTGATTTCCGTCCTCTTTGGCAAGGAGATGCTCAACTTATGGCGTAATCCCTCTTACCGAAAAAACAAACTGCTGCTTTTTACGCTTCTTGTTCTTTCCGGAGTCGCGGTATTTCGATTTTACCCGAATCGGGCTGTTGAAGTTTTTACGCTCATTTTGTTCGGATTGATCTGGTGGCATTACAGCAATTTTTTCAGCCGGCGATATGTTTATTCGGAGCCGGAATGGTATTTCAGAATGCTGACCATTCCATTTTGGCTTTTTGTCCTTTCCCGATTTCTGGTAGAATTTTTGTTTGTGCTTATTCTTTTGACCGGCTACAGCATTATCCTCTGGTTCGGCGGAATAGGGATTACCGAACACTGGCAGCTCCTTCTTTTTCTGATGCTTTCTTCGGGCGTGATTCTTTTGACCATGATTTCTTTTCAGATCATCTTTTTTGACGATCCGAGACTGGCTGGCTACGCTTACCACTTTTCGCTGATCTTCTTTACCGTTATGATCTTAAATTACTATTTTCTCGGACCGCTGATTACCGTTCTGTTTTTGCTGTTCTTCTTTTACAAAAGTTATCGTTTTTTAAAGCGCTGAGGTTACCATGATTCAAATTGAAAACGTATCCCTGTTCTACGAATCGTATCAGGCGTTAAAAAATATCCGCTTATCGATTGACCGGGAGCAAATCACCGGACTGATAGGACCAAACGGAGCCGGAAAAACTTCGCTCATTCGCGTAATTCTGGGACTCATTCAGGAATTTTCCGGCGAGGTACGGATACAAAACCATTCCGCAAAAAAAGACCGCCAATGGATTAAACAGCATTGCGGTTATGCGCCGGAAGAGACCCATATTTTCCCCTATTTGACTTGCAGAGAATTTTTAAGACTCATCGCCACTTTACGTAAATTATCCGATTCGACCGCGGAAAAAGAGATCGGTTTTTTGATTGACTTGTTTGAAATGCGCGAATTTTGCGACACGCTCATCGTCGATTATTCACACGGAATGCGGCAAAAAATGATTCTCTCCTCGGCTCTGCTCGGACAACCTGATTACCTGTTTATCGACGAAGCGCTGAACGGTCTGGACACGATTTCACTTTTTCGTTTAAAACAATATTTGCAAAAACTGAAAACAGAGGGCAAAACCGTTGTCATCGCCTCCCATGTTATTCCCCTGATCTCAGACTGGTGCGATTCCATTGTTATCATGGAAAAAGGAAATATTTTGCACCATCTTAGTCGCAAAGAAATCGACGAGCTTATTACCACGCATAAAAAATCGTTTGAAGAGATCTTTTTCGAGATGATCACGGCGGGAAATTCAACCGGGCATTTATTAAATCTGCCTGAAAAGAATCATCGTGATGCGTGATGCGTGATGCGTGATGCGTGATGCGTGATGCGTGATGCGTGATGCGTGATGCGTGATGCGTATAACGGATTATCGACAGTTATTCAATCATATATAGTTAAACGTATTTTGATATTAGGATTTCAGATTTTAGTTTTTCAATTTCGAAATCCGAGGCACGAAATTTGAAACAATATTTAAACCCGTCTGCACGGGATAGGTTTTCAAAATTCAAATATTCAAAACATTTTCAGTATTTTCCCTAATATTAGTTTAAACTCCAACCTGTTTTGAATTTCTGTCATTTGTATTTTGAATTTGTTTCGGATTTCGATATTCGAATTTCGGATTTATGATTTTCTGGTACTGTGTTATTGGTTAAGCGTTAATGGTCGCCGGTCACTCCGCTCCCTGAGCCTGTCGAAGGGAGCCTGTCTATTTACTTTGTCACTTTGTCACTCTGTTACTCTGTTACTCTATTACTCTATTACTCTATTACTCCTTCACAACTCCCGCACAACCATCGTTACTTTGCCCAGAATCATAACATCCGGCGTGCGCTCGTCAATGATAACGGGCGCGGGTTGATCGGCGGAGGTATCCAAGCGAATCAAATTTTTTTGAAAGTAGATTTTACGGATAAAAAGTTTGTCGCCGAATTTAACTGCGGCAATATCGCCGTCTTTGGGACGTTTTTTAAGATTAACGGTCAACATGTCGCCTTTAAAGATACCTTCACCGGAAAGCGCATGATCCAGCGCCCGAACGATAATGGTCCGGCGATCTTCCTGTTTGAAATTCTGGATGAGTTCGCCAAGAGAAAATTTGCGCGATGTTTCCCATTCATTATCGGTAATGTGCACCTCGCCGATTACGGGAATACGATAGAATTCGTGATCGCCCGAAGTAAAATTATTCGACGGTAGATTTTTCTTGTTTTTCATCATAACGACTTTTGGCGAAAAGTTTACAAAGTTAAAGCATTACGTCCATGAACAAAACACAGACGATCAATGGATTTCACGAATCAAACCGACAACTTTACCCTGAATCAACCAGTCGCCTGCCGGGTGGATGTCCTGGTACGCGGGATTTTCGGCTTTCAGATAAGGTTTGCCGCCTTCTGTCATAAAGCGTTTTACCGTAACTTCGTCATTAATAAGTGCAACAACAATGTCACGATTCTTTGCCTGATTGGTTGAATTGACCACCAACAAATCGTCTTCGTAAATGCCGGCATTAATCATACTGTCGCCGCGGACTTTCAGGGCAAAATAACGACCCTCGGTTTTAATAAGAGCGCGCGGCACGGGAACGTACCGTTCCACGTTTTCCTCGGATAGAATCGGAAAACCGGCAGCCACGCGACCGATGAGCGGAATTTCCACGTCATTGCCGGTTTTGGGCTGGTAGCGGGGATCGATAATGCGCAACCCGCGGGCAGAGGAGTCTTTTTCCAGATAGCCCTTTTTTACAAGAGCGTCGATATGCTTTAAAATGGCAAACTTGGAACGAACTTTCATGCGGTCTGCTAATTCCTGATACGAAGGCGGATAGCCCTTTTCCTGAATGTAAGAAGCAATAAGTTCCAAAATTTCTTTCTGCCTTTTGCTAAGTTGCTTCATGGCGATTCTCCAAAATATAAATGCACTATTGTACACCATTTTACAAAAAGAACCGCTTATTGTCAAGAGACGCGCCGTATTTTTTTTAAATAATTAGTAATAGAGTGATGAGTAAGATTAAAGGAAAAAGATTAAAGATTAAAGTAAAAGGTTGTAGGAAAGCGGGATGCGGAAAGTCGTGATGCGTGATGAGTAACGAGTGACAGAGTGACAAAGTTGGGATCTTCGGAGGATAGAAGGAAAAGGTTTAGAGGTTTAGTTGTTTAGTTGTTTAATTTAGAGCAAAGAATGAGTGTCAGAAAGCAGAATGCATAGACCAGAAATCCGTGAAGCCAGTCTTGCGTGCTGAGTGAATGGAGAAGCCCGCTTAACGCTTAACCCTTAACCCTTAACGAATATGTGACCAGCAACCAGTTCCGCTTAACCCTTAACAAAATGAAAAGGAAATTCGTCAATCATCAATCATAAATCATAAATCCAAACCTTGTCACGCTGCACGCTATTTCATCAGAACCATCTTTTTGGCGGATTGTTTATCGCCGACTTTTAATTGGTAAAAATAAACGCCTGTGGCGTAATTTGCTCCG
>JAADIP010000158.1 GCA_013151275.1 Calditrichota bacterium
AGAATTTCGGATACAATGCGAATGGTGTAGGGGAAATCTTCCGCCGGCGGAATAACCGGTTTAAGAGCGCGTTCCGCCAGGTTGCCATGCCCCACTTCACGACGGCTCACGCCGCGTATCGGCTTTGCCTCGCCCGTACAGAACGGAGGGAAGTTGTAATGCAGTAAATAACGCTTGCTGGATTCTCCTTCCAGGGCGTCAACAATCTGTTCGTCGGATTTGGTTCCCAGCGTTACCACGCCAAGCGCCTGCGTTTGACCTCTGGTGAACAAGGCGGAACCGTGCGTCCGGGGCAGAAGATCCACTTCACATGTAATCGGTCTTATGTCTTTCCAGCCCCTGCCGTCAAGACGGCGCTGCTGGTTAATGATCATATCCCGGACAAAATTCTTTTCGATATCGTGTAAGATCAGGGAAATTTCGGCGTCGGCTTCCGGAAATTCTTCCTGAAGTTGTTCGATCACATCCTGCTTAATCGCTTTTAATGCTTTTTGCCGTTCTGTTTTTTCTTCGATGCGGATAGCTTCTTTAACGCGATCGTTTGCCAAACTCAGAACCCGGTCTTCCAGTTGTTCCGGCAATTCGAACGGCGGAAGTTCCCGTTTCTGAACATTCAACTCTTCAGCCATCTGTTTTTGCAGATCAATAATGGCTCGAATGGCATCGTGAGCAACAGAGATCGCCTCTAAAATATCTTTTTCGGGAACCTCTTTTGCTTCGCCTTCTACCATCATAATCGATTTTTCCGAACCGGCGACCACTAATTCCAATTCCGCTTCTTCAATCTGAGAAAAAGTAGGATTGGTGACGTATTCGCCGTTGATTTTTATCACGCGCACCGTGGCGATGGGACCGTCGAAAGGAATATCCGAAAAAGCAAGCGCAGCCGAAGCTCCGATCGCAGCCAGCACATCGGGCTCGTTTTCACGATCCATTGAAAGCACAGAAGCGATGATCTGCGTTTCGTAAAAATAGCCTTCCGGGAAAAGAGGGCGAATCGGACGATCAATCAACCGCGCGGAAAGAATCTCTTTTTCGCTCGGTCGTCCTTCGCGTTTGATAAATCCGCCGGGGATTTTTCCTGCGGAAAACATTTTTTCACGATATTCCACCGTCAACGGCACAAAGTCACGTCGCTCGTTTGGTTCCTCTGAAGCCACAACGGTCACCAGTACAATCGTGTCTCCGTATCGCACCAGCGCCGATCCATGGGCTTGTTTGGCTAATTTTCCCGTCTCTATCGATAAGGTACGCCCATTTAATTCAATTGATTTTTTGATATACATTCATTCCTCCAGGGAACTGTCTTTTAACGTCTGATACCCAATTCTTTAATTACTTTACGATAACGAGTAACGTCTGTTTTGATCAAATAGTTCAACAGGCGTCTGCGTTGTCCGACCAATTTCAGCAATCCGCGCCGCGAATGATGATCTTTTTTATGCACCCGCAAATGGTCGGTTAAATAGTTGATTCGGGCGGTCAAAAGCGCAATCTGCACCTCGGTTTTGCCCGTATCATTCTCCGTTTCACCAAACTTTGTGATGAGTTCTTTTTTGTCGTCTTTAGTTAAAGCCATCGAAAACCTCCATTAAATCTTCAGACTTTTTTCTTTGTCTATTTTTAATTGTTTTTTTAACGATGTCAAATCGCGAAATTTGATTTCATCTCTTAATCGTTTTTTGAAGAATACTGTTATGGTTTTATCATAAATATCTTCGCTAAAATCGTGGATGTGCACTTCGATACTTCTGGTAGTCGAATGATTGAAAGTGGGACGATAGCCGATATTAAGCATTCCCTTAAACAACTTATTGTCCACTTCCACATCCACGGCATAAACGCCATTCATAGGAATCAATTTTGCCGGCTCCGGCAATTTTAAATTCGCCGTCGGGAATTGCAGCTTTTTGCCCAGCAATCGACCGCGAATCACCTTTCCGCTTAAAAAATAGCGGTGTCCCAAAAGCTTTTCCGCTTCAGCCACGGCGCCTTTTAACAGCAGCTCTCTGATATGCGAGCTCTTAATAATGTGCTCGCCCGTGGATAAAGGGTTAACCCGATACAACTCGAAATTCAATTCTTCGCTCAACTGCTTGAGACTTTCGTACGTGCCGCGGCGATTTTTTCCGAACCCGTGATCATAGCCGATCACAAGAACCCGCATTTTCAGCTTTTTTAGTAAAATTTCCTTAACAAACCGTTCATAAGGCAGTTCGGATAATTTCCGGTCGAAATTTAGCACTCCGACCCAATCCAAATCAAACTTTTGTAAAAGTTTCAGTTTTTCGTCAAGGGTTGTCAACAACTTCACCCGTTCGGAACCCAACAAAACCTGACGCGGATGGGGATCAAAGGTGATCAGCACGGAATGCAAATGCCTGTCCCGGGCTGATTTGATCAACTTTTCAATAATCAGCCGATGTCCGCGATGGATTCCGTCAAAGGTTCCTATCGTAACCGCACAAGGTTGATCCGTTTTAAAGTTTTCCAATCCCCTGATTATTTTCATTGTAAACGCTTTACTTTGGTTTTCCAGTAATCGACGAATTCATTAATATCAAAACTATGATCAACCGAATACGATCCGATCTGCACTCGTTCCAGCTCAAAAAGGTGCCCGCCCACGCCCAATCGTTGTCCCAAATCGTGCGCGTAGGAACGGATGTAAGTGCCCTTGGAAACGAGCAGGTCTAATTTCAGAAACGGCGAATTCCACGATAATACTTCCGCTTTGTGAATTTTCACCCGCACGGCTTTCCGTTCCACCTGTTTACCTTTTCTCGCCAGCTTGTAAAGGGGCGTGCCGTTGACCTTTTTTGCCGAAAACATGGGCGGCATCTGTAAAATTTCGCCTTTCATTTCTTCAACCGCCAAAATCACCCGTTCTTTATCAAGCGAATCCGTTTTCTCTTTGCGCACAATCTCTCCGGTAACATCGTAAGTGTCCGTTTCCACCCCTAATTGAATTACAGCCCGATACCGCTTGTCCAGATTCATAAACTGCTGCAACTGCTTTGTTGCCCTGCCCACGCCGATAATCAGCAAACCCGTGGCAAAGGGGTCTAATGTTCCCGCATGCCCTACTTTTTTTATTTTCAAAGCGTGGCGAATTTTATTCACCACATCAAACGATGTCCAGCCCTTCGGCTTATTTATCAAAACCACAAAAGCATCCGAAGGCAATTCATCCGGCAATGCTTCATTCTTTTTTAGAATCGGAATCATTCTTTAGGTTTTTTAGTAACGAATTTATGTGCTCCGCGTAATCCAAAGTTTCGTCGTAAAAAAAGCGCAATTCCGGCAGCCAGCGCGAGGTAATGTACGGTTTGATCTCATTCCGGATGAATGATTTAGATCGTTCCAGCACCTGCTGCGTTTTTTCTTTTTGCCTTTCATCTCCCAAAACGGTGTAATAAATCGACGCAACCCGCAGATCCGGCGATACTTTTACGCCGGTCAGAGTAATCATTCCCTTGTTCGGGTCTTTCAATTTAAACTCGATCACTTCGCTGACCACCCGCTTCAGCAAGTCGGCATATTTTTTAACTCTTCGTCCTTCAGCCATAGTTTACAAATACTCAAAATTATAATGAACAATTTCGAACCCGTAATCGGAATCCAACATTTTAAACAGTTTTTGCAAGGTCTCTTCGGTTATTTTACGATTGACTCCGACCATGGCAAAAGCCAACTTGGATCGCTGCCACTTATCCTGATATTCGACTTCCGCAACCGAGATATTGAATTTATTTCGGGTGCGATCTTTTATCCGTTTCACAATTCCGCGTTTCTCTTTTAAAGAACCGCTGGTTGGAACCAAAATTTCCACTTCCAATAAGGCAACTACCATTTTCAGACTAATTTACGTTTGACCTCAATCAATTCGTAGGCTTCGATAATATCGCCCACCTTAAGGTCATTAAAGTTTTCGATTTGAATTCCGCATTCGAACCCGCTGGCGACCTCGCGCACGTCTTCTTTGAATCGTTTTAAAGAAGCGATTTTACCGGAATAGACTTCCACGTCGTCGCGCACGACGCGAATTTTTGCGTTGCGCGGAATTTTTCCCGATAAAACATAACATCCCGCGATAGTTCCGATGCGGGAAATTTTAAATGTATCGCGAACTTCCGCCCTACCCAATATATTTTCATCGAAAGTGGGCTTGAGCATTCCTTCCATCGCCATCTTTATATCGTCAATGGCGTCGTAAATAACCTTGTAGGTCCGGATATCGACGACTTCTTTTTCAGCCAGCTCTTTTGCTTTGATATTGGCGCGCACATTAAATCCGATGATAACCGCGCCCGAAGCGGAAGCCAGAAGCACATCCGATTCGGTTATGGGACCAACCGCCTTACGAACCACGTTAATTTTTACTTCGTCTGTGTTCAGGTTGATCAGGGCGTCGGAAATCGCCTCCGCCGAACCGTCAACATCGGCTTTGATAATCACAGGCAAATCATGTATTTCTCCGTGGGCAATCCGTTCCGAAATCTGCTGTAAAGTCATCATCTTGACTTGTTTAACTTCCTGCTCGCGACGGAGCTGCTGGCGTTTAAGGCTCAGTTCTCTGGCTGCTTTTTCGTCCTTCATCACCACAAACCGGTCGCCCGCCTGAGGTATTCCTTCAAAGCCGAGAACAACCGCGGGTTTGGAAGGTCCCAGCGATTCTATTTTTTCGCCGCGTTCGTTTAATAACGCCCTTACTCTTCCGTAATGATGACCGGCGACAAAATGATCGCCCACTCTTAAGGTTCCGTCCTGAATCAGCACCGTGGCGATAGGTCCTTTGCCTTTATCCAGTTTAGCTTCAATAACCACGCCCACGGCTCTGCGTGTGGGATTGGCTTTCAGATCGAGCATTTCGGCTTCCAACAGCACTTTTTCGAGCAGCTCGGGAATACCCTGTCCGGTTTTAGCCGAAATCTCTGCGCATTGATAGGTTCCGCCCCAGTCTTCCACCAAAATATTGCGTTCAGCCAATTGCTGTTTAATTCGTTCGGGATTTGCGCCGGGTTTATCGATTTTATTAATGGCAATCACCATGTGCACTCCGGCGGCTTTGGCATGATCGATGGCTTCGTCGGTTTGCGGCATTACGGCGTCATCGGCGGCGATGACCAAAATTACAATATCGGTAACCTGAGCGCCCCGGGCGCGCATGGCGGTAAACGCCTCGTGACCGGGCGTATCTAAAAACGTAATCGATTTGCCGTCGATTACAACCTCGTAAGCGCCGATGTGCTGCGTAATTCCGCCAGCTTCGCCGCCCACTATGTTACTTTTTCTCAAATAGTCCAGCAAAGAGGTTTTACCGTGATCCACGTGTCCCATAATCGTAACTATCGGCGCGCGCGGAACAAGGTTTTCATCATCCATTTCCTCTTCTTCCTCTTCTTCGGACACAAATTCGGTGGCGTATTGCTCTTCCACTTTATACCCGTATTCTTCCGCTATCAGGGTGATTGTGTCGATGTCAAGGCGCTGGTTAATGGTAACCACCAAGCCCAATTCGAGGCATTTCATAATAATTTCCGAAACCGGCACATCCATTATATTGGACAATTCGTTGGCGGAAATAAATTCGGCTACACGGATGATTTTTTCGTCGCTTTCTTCAACGTTATCTTCTTTAACCTTTTTGCGTTTGGGTTTGCGACCTTTCGAATCCATTGAAGCAAGAGTCTTTTTAAGAGTCTCCTGCACCTCTTTCATATCGATCTGTGTTTTTTTCTTCTTTTTTCTTTTACGACCCGTCGATTTTGCCGGCACTTCTTCGCCTTCGTCACCGATATGGCGCAAATCGACTTTTTTACCGCGCTTCCGTCCGCCTTTTTCTTTGCGGATCATTTCCAGAGCTTTACGGCGTTTTTTCTCTTTTTCTGAAAGACCGGCTTCTTCTTCGCGGGTTGTCTTCTTTTTACCTTTGAATTTTTTCTTCTTGTCGGTTTTCTTTTCTTCTTCGTCTTGGGGACGCTTTTTTTCCTGCGGTTTTACCGGCGCGGGTTTTTCTTTTCTCTCCGCCTCTGGTCTCGGTCTTTCCCTTTCCGCAGCAGGGACTTCTTTTTTCACAACGCCCTTCTTTTCTTCTCCCGGAATCTCTTTGGCTCCGATTTCCTGCGCAGCTTCTTTTTTGACGCTTACGGGTTCAGCCGTTTCCTGTTCTGCGGCAGGTTTAGCTCCTTCGTGTTTACGGGCAGGAATTTCCTGATCGGCTGGAAGTTCGGCTGCCTCGGCTTCGGCTTTAAGGGTAACCGGTTGTGTCTTTCGAACGTGACGTTTGGAACGGGGTTCCTTTTCGCCTTTGGAAATCGCTTCGGCGTCTTCTTCAATCGATTTTTTGAGCACATCCAGATAAGAAGGTTTTCCGTCTTCGGCTTTTGATTCATCGACGACTTCAACCGCTTCTTCTCTGCCTTCTTCACGAGCTCTGCGCGCCTTTAAAGCTTCGGCTTTTGCCTTATCCTGAGCAAATTTCTCGAGAATTTCGATATACACTTCTTCCGGCACCGAGGCGTTAGGACCCGACACTTTGATACTCTTCTTTTCCAAAAAACCGATAATCGTGTCGTGACCAAGATTCAGCTCTTTGCAAATTTTAAATATTTTGTATTTTTTTGCTACAGCCATTTACTCTCCATTTTAGTATTGAATTCTGTTCAATACTTTAATTTATTCTTCATTATCCTCAGATCCTTCGTCTCCGTCTTCTTCCTGCATATAACTCTGAGCGACCTGTAAAATTTTATCGGCTGATTTTTCGCCAATTCCCGATATTTTCACCAGATTTTCTTTTCCTTGTTCCAAAATTTCATGCGCATAAAGGATATCGGCGTTGATCAATTTGCGTTTGATTCCTTCGGGAATGCCCGCCATGTCTTCCACCGAAACATATTCTTCGGTAGTGGTTTCTTTTTCATATTCCGATTCGCGCAGGGGCTCTATCTGATAACCGGTCAACTGGGACGCTAAACGTAAATTTTGTCCGCCCTTACCGATGGCTAACGAAATTTCGTCGTCGCGTATGATAGCCACCGCCATCTTTTCTTCCTGATTAACGATTACCTTAATCGGTTTTGCCGGAGTCAAAGCCCGGGAAATAAAAATTTCCGGCTCGCTCGAATAGTTAATGATATCTATTTTCTCGTTGTTCAGCTCGCGAACAATCGCCTGAATACGCACGCCTTTCATTCCCACGCAAGCGCCCACGGCGTCTATCCGGCGGTCGATCGATTCCACGGCAATTTTAGAGCGTTCGCCCGGTTCCCTCGCCACAGCCTTAACTTCAACAATACCGTCATAAATTTCGGGAACTTCCAATTCAAAAAGACGAATCAGGAATTGTTTATCCGCTCTGCTGACAATAATTTCCGGACCACGTCCTCTTTTCTCGTCGCGCACCTCTTTAATCAAACAGCGAACGGTTTGACCGCGGCGCAGCATTTCGCTGGGAATCTTTTCGTTGCGCGGCAGAAAAACCTCTGTTTTATCCTGATTGATGTAAACGCCCCGGCTGTTGATCTGATGAATATCCCCGATGATAATTTCACCCAGACGGTTTTTGTATTCTTCAATAATGTGCTCGCGTTCAAAATCCCTGATTTTCTGAGCAAGGTTTTGCTTTGCCGAGGCAATGAGCCTTCTGCCGAACAGTTTGGGATCAATAACTTCAACGATCTCTTCGCCTAATTCGACATCGGGATCTATCTTTTTTGCAGATTCCAGATCTATTTCGCTGACCGGGTCTTCAACCTTTTCAACAACGGTTTTTTCCTGATAAATTTCGATATCGCCCTTATCAATATTCACAATCACATCAAAATTTTCAGTGGTTCCAAATCGCTTTTGGATCATGCCCAGAAATATATTCTCCAGAATATCGCGTAAATGATCCTTATCGATCCGCTTATCTTTGGCGATTTGGGTGATGGCTTCCATTATTTCAACATTCATACTTGCCTCACTCCCTCCAAACTTTTACCACTGTACTTTAACTTTAGCTTGTTCAATGTCTCCACGTTTAATCTCCATAGTTCCACGTTTGGTTTCCAGAATAATCGTTTCCGCGTTAAAATCGGTTAATTTCCCCGTGACGCGCCATTCTTTTTCTTCGATTCGATATTTTACAACCAAATGTCGCCCTACATTTTTTTTAAATTCCCAATCATATTTTAAGGGATGATCCAAGCCCGGCGACGAAACATCCAGGCGGTAATTCATCCCAAAATCGTCATTCATATCCAATTCATCCTGAATCATCCGTGATAAGCGCGCGCATTCGTCCACGGTGATTCCGCGTTCATTATCCGCAAACACCTGAAAAACAGGACTGTGAGAACCGCCCGAAACCCTTACTTCCAACAAATAAAATCCGTTATTTTCACAAATCGGACGAACAATCGCTTCCAGCTTTTCCCTCAGATCCATTCCGAACTCCAAATAATAAAAAAGTGGGTTCCAGGACCCACTTCAACCACCAAACAAATTATTAATTTAATTATATTAATTGAGTTTTGCAAATCTTAAATTATGCAATAACGTCAATCTTTTCCATCGGGTTCCGTCGTATTAACTCTGTCAAAACAACATTACATTATACATCTTTTAAAAGCACATAGTTCCTGAATCCGCCCAGGGGGCGTTTAAAGATTTTTTGTTCCAAAAATGTAATAAAACGATATTTTACGCGTTCGTGTTTGTGCGGCGCCCTGTTCGGATTTATTCTTCCGCTGTACTGCAATTTATGCTTCCAATCCATTTGCTTTATGCGTTCCTGCATTACCGCCGGATGGGTTTCTTTGAATTCGGCAAGGCGATCCAACGGTCCGTAATCGAACTCTTTGGGCGCTTTTGAATAGTGTTCTTCGGCTTTTCGTCTTCCCCAGTGCACGCTGTCCAGCGCGCGCGATTTGTTTTGCATCATGTGCGGCGGACGAACCCACCCGTAATGGTAAATTTCCGCTTCCACCTTTGCCACTCTCAGTTTTCGCGTTCCGCCAGCCTGACGGGGATTGTCGTAATATTCAAAATAGCGAAACGACTGCGCGCTCTGCCACGAATGAATACTCGGATGATTGCGGATGATGCGTATTTCAAAAGGGTACCAGCCGTGACTGACATGATAGTGATCGTAATCGCCCCAAAAATGTTTGTAACGGAAGAGCAGCCCTTCCACCTGTTCATTATTCAGCAGCTCGGCGCAGCGTTTTTCGATAACCGGCAAATATTTTTCGTGTACCACTTCGTCAGCCTGCAAGTAGAACAGCCAGTCGCCCGAGCACGATTGCTTGGCAATATCGGTCTGCAGGGCGTTGATGATCCCTTTCTTAAAATATTTTTCTTCCCAAACAGTATCGATTATTTTTACTTTGGGATCGCCGATGGCGGCAATGGCTTCGCGCGTCCCGTCATCCGGGTCGCCCTGTCCCACGGCAACAACAAATTCATCGACAATCGGCAGAATTGACTTAATCGATTCGACAACCGGGTAATACAATTTAACGCCGTTGCGCACAAAACTAAAACCGCTGATTTTCAATATTTAATCCTCAGAATAACAAACTTTGAAGTAACATACGAAAAATTTGCTTAATCTCATAAAAAACACGTTTTGGCATTTAAGATGAACAAGAGATATTTTTTAAATGATGTTTTAAGAACCTGATTTTTCCCGAATTACTCAATCATTAAATTTGATTTCGTGATAATCCATGAACTTTTTTGCTTCGCTAAAAACATAAGGCAGAATTCGTTTAATCTCTTTTTGGATTTCGTCAAAGGTGACTTCAAAAAATTCCATGCCGTGACTAATCGGATCCGCAATCGAAGGATTGGCTAATCTGGATCGGCGGTGCCACTCGCGTAAAAGAACGATTTTATCTTTAAATTGAGGATATTCTTCTCTGAGCGATTCGTAATGATTTACCGCCAGACAAATAATGAGATCGCTTTCCCGCATAATTTTATCGTCAACCGATCGGGCTTGATGGTGCGACAGATCGATGCCGTGCTTCTGAGCCACTTCAACCGCAAACGGATGCGCCGCGCCCGAAGCCATGGCAAGCGTACCCGCGGAGCTTACCTTGACGATGTCTTTAAAACGTGTTTTTGAGATGATTTCTTCCAGAATTCCCATAGCCATCGGCGAGCGACAGATGTTTCCCGAGCAGATAAAAGTGACCTGAAAATATCTTTTGCGCGTTTTGAACGGAACATCCGGCAGCCGCTTTTTAAGCTCGTCCAGAGCAACCGCTCCTTCGCGCAGAACAAGATAGGGTTTTTTGGTAAAATCGATAATCGTGGAGCCGCGGATATCCGGAACGGGTCCCGCGTCCAAAATCAGGTCGAGACGATCTCCGAACTGGGCGACAACCTCCTGAACATTCCGCGCGTTGGGATTTCCGGTGAGGTTTGCGCTGGTTGAAGTAACCGGGCTGCCGAGCGAAAGAACAAGCTGTTTGCACACCGGCAATTCCGCTACCCGGAAACCGACCTTTGCCTTTCCGCCGGCTTTTGTGAATCCGGAAGAAAGGTAGGTTAAGTTTTCTTTAAAACGGCTTTCCACAAGAACCGTAAATTTTCCGGGAAGTAATTTCCGGAAATGTTCGTATTGTTCTTTGGAAACAACTCCGAACAAATTCGTCAACTGTTCCAGCGAGGCTACCATTAAAGAAACGGGCATAAAAGGACCGCGTTGTTTAATCACAAACAACCGATCCAGCGCCTTTTTATTGAAAACATCCACGCCCAGTCCGTAGAGGGTGTTTGTGGGATAGACAATAATCCCGCCCTGTTTAAGAACCTGAACGGCTCGTTTTATCGCCTTACGGCTCGGCTTATGGGGATCGATTTTATAATATTCCATTTTTCCCAAATCAAATAATTTGTTTTAAAACATCTGCGTTAAAAAATTTTAACGTCCGGCAACCGCCACCATTATACTACGACTTTCTCTTTTTGTTGCCCGGTTATTGTTTTTTCAATTCCCGGGCTGCGTTTTCCAGCGGCGATGCACCCAAAACCATTGTTCCGGATATTTTCGCACCCATTTCTCCAAAGCGGCAGTATGGAGCTGGGTAATGGCAACCACTTTTTCCTGAAGCTTGCCGTTCAGTTCCGGAACAGTGATCTCTTCCATATAAACGTCAAACAGCGCATAATCGCGCCGGACCGGAATCAATAAAATGATTCTGGCGCCGGTTCGCAGATGCAGAACAGCCGTGCCCACAGCCGTGGATGAAGGCAGCCCCAAAAAATCCACAAAAACGCCGCGTTTTCGGGCATCCTGATCAATCGCGATTGCCACGATTTTTTTGTCTTTTAATAATTTTGTCGCAACCTGCATGGCTTCGTAAGTATAAATAACCGTAAGACCATACCGGCAACGCATCTTATTAACAAAAGCATCAACTTTAACGTTACTCTGCTTTTTCGCGATCGCCGCAATAGGAAGTTTCTGCAGGACAAAAGCCTGACCCATCCACTCAAAATTTCCGAAATGTCCCGCAACAAAAATTATTCCGCGGTCTCTGTTTTTAACAGACTCCAGAAGTTCCCGATTTTTAATGCGCACCAATTTATCAGCCGTGCGTTCGTTTAAATGATGCATCTGCAGAAATTCCATCCACAAAAAGACAAAGTTCTTGTAAATCTCGTGCAGAAGAACGCTTTCCTGTTTTGGAAGTTTATCTCCATATACGCGATAAAGATTGTTTAGAATCACTTTTCGACGGTAACGCAGGATTTTCTCGATAATAAACGTCATAAAAAGAGCAAGACGTTTACCGGTTTTCAGCGAAATGCGACTGAAAATAAAAAAAAGCATCCGCACCAATATGTATTCAATATTTTTCATGGGCAGGAAATTAGTGAATTAGAATATTACAGGCAAATCCATAACTCTTTACGGTTGTAAAAAAGCGCCTGTTAACCCTAATATATTAGCACTAAAATCCTTATTTTTTTGGAAGAATTGGTTAATGGTTAAGGGTTAAGGGTGTAAGGGTTAAGCGGCTTCTTTAGCGTCTTGCCATGTCAAACCGTCTTCGCTGCTTTCCGCATTTTCCTTTTTCCTTTTTCTTTTGTCTTTTGTCTTTTGTCTTTTATCTTTTATCTTACCCATCCCCCATCACGTCCTCGTCACTTGTTAATTTGCAACTATACTTCTCCGGATTATGGTTTAGCGTTTAACGTCAACAGGGTTCGTTTTTCGGCAGTAACCGATTAAAAACGGGAATTGACGCCCGTCACGGCAATCGCCGGGATACTTTTGGATATTTAAAAAGCTAAAGTTCTTCCGGACAATATCGATTAATTAATAAGTGTTGTTTAATTTATGAAGGAGACTTTGCAGCGCAAATTAAACTACCGTTTAATATTAGTTATTATCTTTTTAACTTTCGACTACTGATAATAATAATACAAAGCGTTTATTTTGTGGCTCTTTTCTGGCTTTCGCTTTTTCTTAGAACGATACCCGGCAATCTGCGTTATTCTCAAAATTAATCCTTTAATACGATTTTAAATTAAAATTGCATTTTATCAACCAAATAGGGGGAACGGTTACCATGCGTCATTTTTTTTCTATTATCGTTATTTTTTTAACGGTTGGTTTTGCTTTTTCCCAAACCAACGTTTCCGGTACAATTGATACGGACAGCACCTGGGATGTCTCGGGAAGTCCATATATTGTCACCGGAACACTTACAATAAAATCGGGCGTTACCCTGACCGTGGAATCGGGAGTTGAGGTAAAGTTCAACTCGGGGGTTTATTTTTACGTTTACGGAAAATTGAACGCCAAGAGCGCCATTTTTACATCAAACCAGGGATCTCCTCAACCCGGCGATTGGAATTACATACAAATTGGTTCATCGTCGTACGCGGGTGAAGCCAATTTCGAGAACAGCACTATTGAGTACGGCGGAACGGGATATACTAATTCAAACTACGGCATGATTCATGTTTACAACGGCACCGCAAATTTCACCGATTCCGATCTTTCAAATTCCAAGAATTACGCCCTCTGGATTTATACGAACGGCAATGTGCAATTAACGAACACCAATATTTTCGGCTGCCGTTGGCCTATCGGATATAACGGAGCCGGTTCTCTTATTTTCAACGGCACTAATAACCTGTCGGGAAACACACATGACGGGATTATTCTGCAATTTTACACTCAATACCGAACAATGGTTCTCGACACTATCAGCATCCCCTACGTATTTAGTTATAATTTTACCATCAAATCCGGCTACACGATGACAATTGCTTCCGGTAATATCGTAAAGCTTAATAACGGAGTGAATATTTACGTGGAAGGTGCGCTGATCGCAGAAGCCGGAGTCGGAGAAAAGATTATTTTTACCTCTTACAAAGACGACAACGCCGGCGGAGACACCAACGCCGACGGTACGGCGACTTCACCCGCTTCCAAAAATTGGGGCGCGGTCCGTTTTCAGGACAGCAGCGATGACGCGGCGTGCGTATTGACAAGAGCCGAATTCAGATACGGCGGAGCCGGGAACATAGGGGCGGTTTCAACTTATGACGCCAGTCCCACCATAACGGAATGCGAATTCAACAACAATTATTACGGCGCCATGTTTAAGGGCGTTTCCAATCCCGTTTTTTCCGATAATACAATCGGCTCAAGCGATATGGTGCCTATTGCCATGTCTTTCGACGCCAATCCCGTATTCACAAATAACAGCTTTTCTTTTTCCGACAACGCTTATGACGCCATAGGCTTGCTCGGCGGAACCTTAGGCGCCGACGCGGATCTGCCTATCCGCAACGTAACCGGCATACCCAACATTACTTACCTGTTGTTAGGCGATCTGACCGTTCCCGAAACGCTTACTTTGACCATTCACAAGGGGGTGGTCATTAAAGGCTATTCTAACTACCAAAAGATTAAAGTTCAGGGTAAATTACTCGCCGTAGGCGCCGTGGACAGCATGATCACCTTTACATCCGCAAAAGACGATAATCACGGCAATCCGAAAGACACCAACAAGGACGGCACCCAAACCACTCCGCAAATCGGAGATTGGGGGGGCATTGTTTTTGAAAGCACCAGCGATACCTCTTCTACCCTTGACTATTGCCGCATTAAATACGCCCGAATGCCCGGAACCTACTACAGCGGTCAATATTACCAAAACGGAGCAGTGACAACCGTTAATGCCTCGCCGCGTATTAAAAACTCCGAAATCAAAGACGTCTATTACGGAATTATGGCTATTTTCTCTTCCAAACCGATCATTCAGAATAATTCGTTTATCAATACAAGTTATACGCCTATCGCCCTTTCTGTTTCGGCTGATCCGGTTTTTTCGGGAAATACGTTCACAAACACGCACTGGACAGCTTTGGGCATATTGGGCGAAAGCGTGGGAGCAAACGGCACCATTAAACAACGAACCGTTGCCGGTTACAATAACATTACTTACATGCTCCTGGGAAACTTGACCGTCAATTCCGGCACGTATGTTACCGTTGATCCGGGCGTGGTCATTAAATTTAATTCCGGTGTTAATATTTATGTGGAAGGCGGATTTAAAGCCCTTGGGAATGTCGCCCAGGGAGATATTATTTTCACTTCTTTCAAGGACGACAATTACGGCAATCCCAACGATACAAACGGAGACGGTTCCGGCACGTCACCGGCTGCGGGCAACTGGGGTACAATTCAATTCAAAAGCACAAGCGACGACGCTTTTTGCCATCTGGATAAAACACAAATCTTATTCGGCGGCTCAGCCAATAAAGGATTGATAACTTTTACGGACGCCAACAGCAGCGTGAGCAATTCACTTCTTTCCAATTCGTACTCTTACGGATTGCGTTGCGAAGGGACATCCGAACCTTCCATTGATAATGTGGAAATTAAGAATTCGCGGCTCGATCCTATCGCCATGTCTTTAAAATCGGATCCGGTTTTTAACGACATCACCTTCACCGGAAACGGAAGCAAGGGAATCCGGATTCTCGAAGGAACCCTTTCTTCCGACGCCACATTAAATCAACGAAGTCTGGCGGGAATAAAGAATATCGCTTACATCGTCGAAAACCTGACGATCAGCTCCAATGCCACGCTTACAATTCAGCCCGGAGTTGTTATTAAAATCCTTAATTACTACAACAAAATTACGGTTCAGGGCGCGCTGGTCGCTAATGGCACGGTAGATCAAAAAATTATTTTTACATCCATTAAAGACGATTCTTACGGAGGAGACACAAATACCGACGGAAACTCTTCCATTCCGCAAATGGGCGACTGGTGGAGCATCGAATTCACCGGTTCGAGCAACAGCGCTTTAAATTCGCTGCAGTATTGCATTTTCCGTTACGGCGGAAGCGCTTACAGCAATAATAATTATAAACAATACGGCGTAATTCGTGTTTACGACACCGCCGTAAACATTAAAAATTCTACGATTGAACTCTCAAATAGCAGCGCCGTCGGCGTTTTCGGAAGCGCAAATCCCACCATCCAGAATTGTGAAATGCTGAATATTAAATACACGCCCATTGTAATGAGTCTGTTTGCAAATCCGACGTTTATCAATAACTCCGCGTTAAACTCGGGCATTATGGCTTTAGGCGTGGTTCCGGAAAATTATTCGGTGAGCGCAACGGTGCCCATCCGCGATTTCGCGGGATATTCAAACATTACCTATCTCATGTATTCGCAATCAACCATTAATTCGGGCACCACCATTACCTTCCCGGCGGGATTGGTGTTCAAATTCAAATACAGCGGATTCAAGGTTGACGGCGCCGTGAAGGTCGCCGGCACAACCGCAGAACCGGTTGTTTTTACGCATGAAGCCGACGATGATTACGGCAATCCCAAAGACACAAACGACAACGGCTCGGCTACCGTCCCGACAATAAACGCAAGTTATTATCATTTTGATTTTTCCGATATCAGCGACGACGCCCTCTCGTCAATCAATCATGCAATTTTCCGTTTCCGAGTCGCCGGAATTAATCTGAATCAGGCTTCTCCCACCATCCGGAATTGTCTTTTTGATAATAATAACTGGGGAATAATTTTACGCGGAGTATCGGAACCCGTGGTTGAAAACAATACGTTTAACGATCTCAAGTACGCGCCGCTAATCATCTCTCTTGTTTCCTATCCGAGTTCGGCAAGCGGAAACATCATCTCGGGAACTTCTTATCGCGCAATCGGCGTGCTGCAGGAAGAATTGGTTCAGGACATTACGCTGCCAAAACGAAATTTCGGCGGCATTGACAATATTCCCTATTACTTTTCGGGCAATTACACCATCGGAACCAGCTCTATTCTTACTTTGGAACCGGGACTGGTTTTAAAATTTGCAAGCTACAAACGGCTTACTGTAAAAAAAGGTCTCATTGCAGAAGGCGGAGCAGCCGCGGACAGCAACATTGTTTTTACTTCCATTTATGACGATTTTTACGGCGGCGATACCAACGCCGACAGTAACGCCACTTCTCCCGCCTGGAATACTAACGGATGGGACGGGATTGTCTTCGAAGACGTCTCTTTGGACCCCTATTGCCGTTTGGATCACACGATCATCCAATACGCCGGTCGCTCGGGCAATTACGGAGCAATCGTCACAAAAAATGCCAGTCCTACCATCACCAATTCCCTTTTAACCAAAAACAGAACCGGTCTTATTGCCAACGGCGCTTCCAACCCGGTTATTAATTATTCGGATCTGTATGATAATTACGACTACGGAGTGAATAACGTAAATAAGTCGTTTGTTATCGACGCCCGCTGGAACTGGTGGGGAGACGATACGGGTCCGACCCACGCAAGCAACCCCGGCGGAAAGGGACAGTCCGTAACCGACGCCGTGAATTTCGATCCTTACACAACTTCGGGCGCCGCTAATCCGGTGGCGGGCGACGTTAGTCTGAACGGTAAAATCCAAGCCTACGACGCTTCGTTGATTTTACAATTTGTGGTGGGAAGTATTTCCCTTAACCAGTTGCAGCAAAAGGTGGCGGACGTCAGCGCCAACAATTCGGTAACATCCTACGACGCTTCGCTGATTCTGCAATACATCGTAAAATTAATTTCGGATTTTCCTTTGGAATTGCTTAAAGAAGGCGGCGGCGATAACAATCAAAGCCCGCTTGTCTTAAATCCGGTTTCGATGCGCAAAACCACGAGCACCGGACTGCGCGTCGCCTCGGTTGACGCCCAAAACGGCGAAACAGTCTCAATTCCCTTAGACCTGATTTCCGCATCACCGCTCAATTCGTGGCAGGCGGTTCTCTCTTACGATCCGGCGCAGATGCAAATCCAAGGCGTGGAATCCGGCGAACTCGCCTCTCAAATGAGCTTTGCCTACCGGATAGACGCTCAGGAAGGAAAAATCTATCTTGCCATGGCTGGCGGTCAGGCTCTTGAAAAAAGCGGAACCGTCGCCTTGCTGAAGGTTAAAACCAATGATGATTTGAAGGGCAAACAAAGTACTGTTATCGGCGTTGAACAATTTTTGGTCGATGAAATCGATAATACCGATCTCTCCGAAAACGGCGCGCTGACAATACAGGGACTGCCCGAACAATTTACTCTTGAGCAGAACTATCCGAATCCTTTCAATCCCGTTACCACAATTAAATACCGGCTTCCCGAAGCCCAAAACATGGTTCGCCTGCAAATTTACAATATCCTCGGGCAATTGGTAAACACATTGGTCGAAAGACCTCAGGAAGCGGGATATTACGAACTTAAATGGAAAGGCACCGATCGATTCGGCAGAACAGTTCCCAGCGGACTTTATATTTACAAGTTAAAAACCGACAAGTACGTAAAAATAAAAAGAATGCAGTTAATTCGATGAATCTGAAATTGTGATAAAGTCATGCTGATATAAAAAAGGATAAGAACCATGAAATTACATAAAACATGGATTTTAATTTTAACTCTTTTGTTAGAATTAACAGCCGCTCAGGCGGCGAAAATCCGACTATCCATTCCGGATTCTTCGGGCGTTATGGGTACAACGATTTCAATTCCGGTTCGCGTCGAAGATGATTTAACCGGGCAGGATGTCTTTTCGTACCAACTGCAAATATCTTACAACCAGAACATCCTGTTGCTGGATAATGTGATCATCAATAACACATTGACCAACCAGTGGGGATACATGGAATTCAACGTACCCGCGAACAATCAGGTGTTGATTTCCGCAGCGGGAGACGTTCCCTTAACGGGAAAAGGCATTCTTGTTTTTCTGAAATTCGAAATTATCAGAGTCGGGGGAGTCAACATCTCTTTTTCCGACACATTGCACACTTTTTTTAATCAGGGAAAGCCTTCTCTCGAATTTAAGGCGGGCTATTTTAACGCCGTTTCCCCGCCAAAAATCACGGTATCTCCGAACAGCGGCGTTTTGATTCCCGGCGAACAAAAACAATTTTACGTGAGCGGCGGGCAGTCGCCTTATCAATGGTCAACCTCCGACCCCGCGATCGCCACCATTGACGCTAACGGATTATTGACCGGCGTTTCACCGGGCAACATTCGCGTTTACGCCCAAGATTCCGAAGGAATAATCGACAGTACGGATCAATGGGTCGAAATTCGTCCGTTCCGGATATTTCTTAAGGACAGCTCCATTTATCAGGGACAGACTCTTAAACTACCGGTTTATGTAAGCGATTTGACGGATGCGGAAGTTACTTCGGGAAATTTCAAAATAACTTTTTATCAGAAGGCTTTTAAAGCGGTAGATGTCACCACAAAAGGCACGCTTCTGGAAGATGCGGATTCCCGTTCTTTTAACGCTTACGCCGGCGCTCTGGAATTCGCCTTTGCTTCCGCAGCGCCCTTAAGCGGTTCAGGAATACTTTGCTATATCGAACTGGAAAGCGCGGCGACCTACTCCGGCGGCGTCACCATCGGTTTTGCCGAAGTTATATTTAACGAAGACATTCAACCGGCGACCGCTTCGGGCTACTTTTCCGTTTTGAAACCCGCGGCAATCACGATTTCTCCGGTGAACGCTCAGTTGTTCACGGGACAAACCAGGCAGTTTACAGCCAGCGGAGGAACGCCTCCTTACCAGTGGTCTGTTTCTTCACCGCAAACCGCCCAAATTGACGCCGACGGATTACTGACCGCTTTGCACAGCGGCGAAGTCCGCGTTCTGGTGACCGATGCCGTCGGAGCGAAGGGACAGACAAATCCCATAAAAATATATGACTGTCAGGTGGTTTTTCCGGACACTTCGGGCATGCAAGCCTCTTATTTTGAATATGTCATTCATTTACGTCAATTTTCCGTCATAGAACCGGTTTATTCGTTTCAGCTTTCGGTAACAATCGATACCCTCGCCTTAAAATTTAAAGATATCAGAACCTCGGGCACTTTGGCAAATAGCTGGAGCGTCTCTTCCAATTTGGACCGTAAAAATCTGATCATCGCCGCCGCGGGAACCGACCCGATTACCGGCAACGGAGATTTACTGCGCATTCGTTTTTACATTACAAACCGCGTAAGTATCGGTCACTACGCCAATTTGACCCTGCAAAGCTTTTCGTTTAACGAAGGCTACCCGCTGCCGTTGACCGATAACGGCTTTGTTAAAGTGGTCGAGCCGACCGAACCGCCCGCTTCCGCGCCTCAGCTCATTTCTCCGGCGGACGGGCAAACAGGCGTTTCGAACTCGCCGACCTTTTACTGGCACAGCGTGTTGTACGCACAAAACTACCAATTGCAGGTTTCCAAAAACGCCGATCTTTCGGCGGCTGTTTTCGACCTGAACACAATTATCGACACCAGCTTCACGGTCAGCGGTCTCGATGCAAACACAACATATTACTGGAGGGTAAAAGCGTTAAATGCAGCCGGCAACAGCGCCTGGTCCGAAGTGTGGAGTTTTTCGACCCTGAGTACGGGACTTGATGAGCCCGGAAGCGCCGACGCGCCCACGGAATATCGTCTTGATCAGAACTACCCTAACCCCTTCAATTCCGGCACGGTTATTACATTTTCGCTGCCGGAGCCGACTCATGTTCAACTTTTGATTTATGACGTTACGGGTAAACTGATTTTTACTTTGCTTGAAAGGCGGCTTTCTTCCGGCGCTTACAATATTCATTTTGACGGCGCCAATCTGCCGAGCGGTATCTATTTTTACCGCTTACGGACTCCCGGCTTCGAGCAGGTTAAGCGAATGTTTTTAATCAAGTAAAAGCTTATTAAAAGTCAAAACAGGAAGTTTAACTATTTTTAAGTTAAGGAGGAGTACATCATGAGATCTACTCATCTGTATGTAACTGTTTTAATCTTTTTAATTTTCACGAATCTCTTGTTTTCGCAGGCGGAATCCACATTAGCCGGAGGTCCGTGGACTTCGCCCTCAACCTGGAAAGACGGAGTTGTGCCCAACGCTTCGGATTTTATTGTCATTAAGGGTCCCGTGACTCTTGACGTAATTACCAACGCCGGAGATCTTCGAATTGAAGCCGGAGGATCGCTTAAACCCGAAGTAATTACTTCTGCCACCACCTATCATTTATATGTTACCAAAGACGTCACCAATTACGGCACTTTGGACGGCTACAATCTGGATTTGCATGTGGGAGGCAACCTGTACAATAACGGCACCTGGACAACGGGTTACATCATGCTCGAAGACACATCGTCTCATTACATTACGGCTTACCCGGGTTCAAAATTCTCGCCCTCGGAAATCAAGGCGGACAGCGCGACTCTCCGCTCATCGGGCAACGTTTATCTGGACAGCGTTAAGGTATGGGTCAAGAATTTTTACCTGGGGAATAACGATCCGGTCTTTCCATCCGACACCCTTTATCTGACCCATCATTCCGTTTTAAGGGTTGACAATTTTTACGGCAACGGGAATACTATTTATTTGCAGAACGTATCCTATTTGTATTCCGCGGTTACCGGCGGAACAACTCCGTTATTCAAGGACGTCCGCCTGAAAGGTGACGTGGAGATAGGCGCCAATCTGAACTTTAGCGGCGACATTTTTAACGACGGAATCATGTTCCCGCGTTTTTACAATTTTAATCCTACTTTAAAAATCAACGGCAATTTCACGAACAACGGAGAGATAAAAGCAAACGAGTGGGGAGATAAACCGTACTTTGAAATCAGCGGCAATCTGACAAATAACGGAACATGGGATTCGCATCAGATTAAATTAACGGGACATTTGCAACACCTGCTTATTACCGACGGGAGCAAAACTTTTTCTCCCGAATATTTCATATCCGACAGCTCCGCCGTTATTTCCGGATCGGATATTCGGTTTGACGACTCCAGGGTTCAGGTAAGAAAATTCACCCTCCAAAGCGGAAATAACCTTTACTTAAACACCGGTTCCTACCTGAAAACGGACGAATTCACCGGCAACGGTAATTTTATCCAATTGTTAGATAATTCGTATTTGCATTCGGCTTTTTCCTCGGGTAAAAGCCCGGTTTACAACAATGTTTCTCTTAAAGGACAGGTGGCTATCGGAGCAAACGTGATTTTTACGGGCAATATTTTCCTGCAGGGTAGCATGTTCTCCCGCTTTTACAACTCCAGCCCAACCGTTACGATTAACGGAAATTTTGTGAACAACGGCGAAATCAAGGAAAATTCCTCGGCGGACAAGCTGTTTTTTAATATCGCCGGAAATATTACCAACAACGGCGACTGGAGCTCAAATCAACTAAAACTGACGGGAGACACGCAATATCTTACCACCGACACCAGCAAAACATTCTCGCCTTACTATTTTACCACCGACAGCGCCACGGTAATCTCGAATTCCGATATCCGCTTTGACGCCTGCAAAGTTCAGGTAAAAAAATTCATTCTCCAGAACAAAAACAACCTCTACTTAAATTCCGGCGCAAAACTTCAAACGGACGAGTTCATCGGTAACGGCAACTTTATCCGCTTATCGGGCAATTCATATCTTTTTTCCGGTTTTTCTTCCGGAACAACCGGAAACTACCAAAACATCACCCTTAAGGGTCAGGTCGGTATCGGCGCAAACGTGAATTTTACGGGCGATATTTATCTGCAGGGAACCATGTACTCACAATTTTACAATTCCAGCCCCACCGTTACAATTGACGGAAATTTTGTAAACAACGGCGAAATCAAGGAAAATAGCTCGGCGGACAAGCTGTTTTTTAATATCAGCGGAAATATTACCAACAACGGCAACTGGAGCTCAAATCAACTTAAACTGACGGGAGACACGCAATATCTTACCACCGACACCAGTAAAATTTTCTCGCCCTACTATTTTACCACCGACAGCGCCACGGTAATCTCGAATTCCGATATCCGCTTTGACGCCTGCAAAGTTCAGGTAAAAAAATTCATCCTCCAGAACAAAAACAACCTCTACTTAAATTCCGGCGCAAAACTTCAAACGGACGAATTTTCCGGCAACAACAATTTTATTCTGCTGTCCGGTAATTCCTATCTTTTCTCCGCTTTTACCTCAGGCGGCACCCCCAATTACAGCGACGTTAAACTTAAAGGCGACGTGGGAATCGGATCGACGATGAACTTTTCGGGCGATGTCTTTTTAGAAGGAACAATGTATCCTCAGTTTTACAACTCAAGTCCCACAATAGTAATTTTCGGCACATTTCAGAACAGCGGCGAAATAAAAGCGAATACGTCCGGAGACAAATTGTCCCTCGACATCAAAGACAATTTCGAAAACGCCGGTAAATGCGAAGTTTATCAACTGTCTTTTTCGGGTATGGATGATCAGCATTTCAGCATTAAAGATTCGTCCTCTTCGGTTAAAAATGTCCGGTTTTCAGCGATGCGCTCCGGGAATACTTACCAATGGTTAAAAGACGGGGCTCCTCTCGTCAGCAGCGGAAATGTCAGCGGCGTCACCAGTTACACGCTGAAATTCAAGTCGGTTACTCCAAATGATTTCGGCGTTTACAAATGCAAAATCGACTCCAACGGCACAATCCTTTATTCGAGAGAAATTACCGTAAATAACGTTATTACCGCTATCGACGACGCCCAGGCAAAAGGCGGAAACAAGGGCAGAGGCGGAGACTCCCAATATCCCGAAAAATTCGCGCTCTATCAGAACTATCCCAATCCGTTCAATCCGACAACTACCCTGAAGATCGACCTTCCCGAAAGAGCGCACGTGATTCTGCGTATTTACGACTATTCCGGTCGAATGGTCAAAGAATTGGCGAACGGCTGGCTTATGCCCGGAACGCATCTGATTAAATTCGACGGAAACAAACTTGCCAGCGGCGCTTATTTTTACCGGATTCAAGCCAAACCAGTGTCCTCGGAAGCCGGCGCGGTTTACACGGAAACGAAAAAGATGATTCTGCTTAAATAAACGGTTTAAGAGTTCGCTCCCGGGGCTCCGTTTTCGCCGGACCCCGGGCGGCTGCTCTTACGATAATATGCCGATTCGATCCGGACACCCTTTAAATTTTTTACCCCGAAGTTTGAACAGAATAAAAATGATAACCGGCGTCCTGAACCCCATGTCAGATTCTCCGTTTTTTTAATAGATAAATTTGCTTTAAATTTGTATCTTTCACTTTGCCTTTGATTATTTTACACAATTCAGTAAAATCAACAGTTACGGATGGTTACTAAAATGATTTTCAGACTAATCTTAATTTTCTCACTGATTTTTTTCCTCTTTAATTGCCAGATCGACCGTCAGGCTGCGTCCGGAGCAAACGGCAGCAACCCAAACGCAACATTTAAATCGTTTGCCGTTCAGAACCCGGAGCTTGACGAAGTTTCGGGAATGGTTGCCAGCCGTCAGTATCCGGGAATATTATGGGTTCACAATGACAGCGGCGACAAAGCCCGCATTTTCGCCCTGACCTCCGCGGGACAGACCGTGGGCGAAGTTTTACTTAATTCGGTCAAGGCTGAAGACTGGGAAGATATCACCCTGGGACCGGGCGCGGAAAAGTCGGCTGATTACATCTACATTGCAGATATCGGAGACAATCGCGCCGTTCGGGACGTTAAAACGATTTATCGTATTAAGGAACCGGATGTCAACCTGCTAAAAACCCGCAAAACGCTGACCGTTGATGAATTCGATCGGATTCGTTTCCGTTTTCCCGACGGTTCAAGGGATGCGGAAACCTTAATGTCCGATCCGAAAACCGGAGATCTTTACATAGTTTCAAAACGCGAATCCAGAGTGGGATTATATGTATTGCCTTTTCCGCAAGACACTTCGCGGATCACGGAAGCAAAATTCCTGATCCGTCTCCCCATCACTCAGGTAACGGGGGGCGATATTTCTCCTTCGGGGAAAAATATTCTTCTCAAAAATTATCTGCAGATATTCTACTGGGAGCGTCCGGATCAAAAATCGGTTTCGGAGTCCATGCAAAATTTCCCTTCCTTTTTACCCTACAACGAAGAGCCGCAGGGCGAAGCTATATGTTTTTCCGCAGATGAAGACGGTTATTTCACCTTAAGCGAAAAATCCGACAGCAGGAAGATTTTTCTCTATTTTTATCCTTCGGGTTTTCCGAAATAAAAACCGAAGAGATTGATAATTGATGATTGATGATTTATGATTTGCGATTGATAAAAAATAGGTAGCAGGCAGAAAACAGGAAGACGGTGTCGGGAATAACGGAAGTTCTTCTTTTTGATTTTTAGCGCTTAAAACAGGAGAATTTTTTTCAGTTGCAATTTTAAATTCAATTTAATCTCTGCGCGCTTTGTGACTCCTTTGTGTGCATTGTGGTTATTATTTCCCGCGGAGAGCGCCACAGGAATTATCGTTCGGATCACAAGAGAAAAAGAAATACTCTTCCCGATTTAAGTTAAGGAATCTTTGATTTATTTTTTACGTAAGGGGAAATATGATCGCCTGATTACAAAGAGGAGATAAGACCTTGGACTCCGATTCAAAAAAAGAAAAATTTTTCAATTCGTTTAAACGCGAATACAGGGAAATCAAGAAATTCTATTTAAGCGAGGCTCAGAAGAAAAAACTGCAGAAAATGCTTTTTCTGCGCCGCTTTTTTGTCTTCAACTTTTTGATATTAAAAGCATTGTACTTAAAACTGCAGAGTACGCGCAGAATCATCTTTTTGCTGGCTATTTTCTTTCTATTTCAAGCCGATATCTCCTTTACCTATCAAACGTATTCTTACCATTTGCAGCTCCGCTTTTTGTCCGCGGTTCTGCTCCTGTTTTTACTTCTTTTGGAATTAAAAGATAAATTATTAATCCGCGATGAAATTCTTGCAGCCCGGGCTATTCAAAGCGCGCTCAGTCCCGAGGTACAGCCGAAAATCCCGGGATTTGATACTTACCTGTTTTGTCAGCCGGTTAACGAAGTCGGCGGCGACCTGGTCGATTGTATTGCCCTGCCCGATCAATCACACATAATTGCGCTTGCCGATATTTCGGGGAAAGGGCTGCCCGCCGCGTTATTAATGTCCAAGCTTCAGGGATTCATTCACGCTTTTGCCCGCGATACCCCCTTCGCGAATATGATGGATGTTCTTAATACCAAATTCTACCACACCATTCCCCGGCAATCTTTTGCTTCGCTGATTCTGATTCGTCTTACGGTTGATAATCCGCAAATACAAATTCTGAACGCCGGACATCTTCCGCCGCTGCTGGTCACAAAATCGGGAATCGTTTCCCTGAACAAAGGCGGACTGGCTATCGGACTGAGACCCGAAAACTCCTATTCTGTTCAGTCTGTTCTGCTGAATCCCGCAGACATTTTTATTGCCTATTCGGACGGTTTAACCGAAGCGTTTGACGACAAAGGAGAGCAATTCGGCGAAGAACGCTTGATGCAAACGCTTAAAGAGAACCGGTCGCTTACGGCAAACAGGATTGCTGAACGCATTTTGAAAGAGGTAGGCAGTTTTTCGGATGAGCAATATTTAAAAGACGATCTTTCGCTTATTGTCATCAAAAAGAAATGATTTTCCGACTAACGGCGTCGGTAATTCACCCCTTGGCTTTGTAATCCGAAAATTAATGAACCTTTCCGGTCGGCGTAAAACCGGATTCAGACCGGTTTCTCCCGTTCCGAGGCTGTAGCCGACGATTAATAATCGTCGCGCAAAATCGCTTTTATTAAGAACGATTATTTATCTTACAAATTCCAAAGCATCCAGAACTATCCCCGGCGTAAGGATTTCCGGTAGAATTTTCGGCTGTTCTCCGTTTCTGCCGGAATAAAGAACATACAGCGGAACGCTCATTCTACCGTAACGAGCCAGGGCTTGCGTTATTACCGGATCACGTTTGGTCCAGTCAGCCTTTAAAGGGATTATTCCCAATTCCCTGAATTTTTGCGCCACCTTCTGCGAAGAAAGGGCAACCTGTTCGTTAACCTGACAAGAGACACACCATTTCGCCGTAAAATCGATAAACACCGGATTTCCTTCTTTTAACAATTGATTCAAAAGTTCATCCGAATAAGGCTGCCAGTCAATACCCCCCGCGTTAACCGATTCGGACGGATTGGTAATGAAATGGTGGTATTTGACAAGAGTGTAACCGTTGCTGAATAACAGAATAATCAACGCCAAGACCCACGCCGTGATGCGTGTTTTTTGAGGCATGGCGAGGTTCCCCCAGCGTCCGTAAACCCAGCCTGCCATGGCTGTAAACATGAGATCGAACAGCACAATAATAACCACCAGAGTACCGACCTGCTGACTTAAAACCCACAACAGCCAGATAACCGTGGCTATTAACAAAAAACCCATGAATTGTTTTAAAGATTCCATCCAGCGACCGGGTTTGGGAACGAATTTCAACAAAGCGGGAACGGAAGTGAGAAGAGCAAAAGGGAACGCCATTCCGAGCCCTAAAAAGGTAAAAATTACGAGCGAAATCAACGGCGGTTGGGTTAAGGCAAATCCCAGCGCGCCGCCCATAAACGGGGCTGTGCACGGCGTGGCGACGACAGTAGCCACAACGCCGTCCATAAACGAGCCGGTCCAGCCGCCGGATTTTCCCGCCCGACCGCCGACCGCTGTTAACGAAGTTCCTATTTCAAACACACCGAACATGCTCAAACCCAAAAGGAACATAAAAGCCGAAATAATAATCAGAAAAGTCGGCGATTGTAATTGAAAGCCCCAGCCCAATTGTTCGCCGCCCGCTTTCAGAATCAAAAGAACAATGGCAAGCGCCCAGAAGGTCAACAACACGCCTGCCGTAAATACAATTCCGTGTTTCCACGGTTTGGTGTGCTCGTCCTGAGCCTGTTTTACAAAACGCATGATTTTAATGGAGAGTACGGGAAGAACGCAAGGCATCAAATTTAGAATCATTCCGCCCAAAAAAGAAAACAATATTGCCAGCCAGATGCTCGAAATCCCTGAAGTTGAGGGCGTCGCAGGCAATTCTTCGGAAATGGGCACGCGGATTTCGGCTCCCTTCTCCGATCCGCTTCCGCGCCAGCCCGGCTCCGCCACCAGCACGCCTTTCAAAGTATCCACAGGATTTTCCGACTGCGGCGAACGTTTTAATTCTATTAAATAACTTCTTCCTTTCTTTTTGAAAGGCTGCTTTGCCTCGTACTCAAGAACACCCTGCTGATAGGGGAAAAAATACAGTTCTTCTAAATTTCCCTTAAACCATTCCGGCGGCGTCAATTGCAAAAGATAGGTATGATCGGTGCTTATGGAGCTTATCTGCCAATCGCTGAGAGTGTGAGGAATGCGGAAACGCGCCTGCGAAAACAGTTGAGAGTAACGCTCATCCACTTCGGGCGGCGCGTCTTTAACCGGAAGTCTAATCTCCAGCTCCTTTTCGCCCGGCATACAGGATTCTCGACATTCCAGCCAGCTTACATGAACCTTAATAAGTAATTCGCTGCCCGGCTTTACGGACTTATCGATTGTAATCGGCACAAGAAAATACTGCGCCCCGCTGTATCCGAAAGAAATAATATCCGCGGCGTCAAGCACTTCGGGATAGGGCCATTGAACCTCGCCGGCTTTTACGCCTTCCGGTAAGTTAAAGGTGAAAACCGTTTCCATTCCGGTCTCGCCGTAATTCCGCCAGTAAATATGCCAGCCATCGGTCGAGTTCAACTCGACGGCTAACCATATTGTTTCTCCGGGAGCCGCCCATTTAGCCTCGGAATATATCGCGGTTTTAATATGCGAAGGTTGATTAAAAGACAATTGAGCATGAAGCGGAGAATTCAAACCCGCAAAGAAAAATAGGATGATCAAAAAAGATGAAAGTAAATTTCCCGAATGACTTCCCCTGGAAAAGCGAAGGAGTGTCCTGCTCATACAAAATTCCTTTCTATATTCATTGAAAGATTTTGTTCCTGACATACAGAATGAAACACAAGTTAAAAAATTTTAACTTAAAATTAAAGTTGAGCTGCTTCGTCAATATTTTAACGCAAAAATCCTTTCTTTTTTGGGCAGAATTTGTTAAACGTTAAAGGGTTAAGGGTTAAGGGTTAAGGGTGTAAGCGGCTTCTCCGGTCGCTGGTAACTGGTTACTCGTCACTTTGTTACTATGTTACTTTGTCACTTTGTAACTCATTACGCGTCACGCATCACGCATTACGTCTTTCCGCTAACCAATAACCATTAACAGCTTTTCTCCCGCATGGCACCGGTTTGCCCGGATTATGTTTTTCAGAACGCCGACCCTGTTGCTTTTGATCCAACTAAATATTTTTTGATGTTAATCCCCGCCCTTCGGGACAGCAAGTTAAATAATTATTCGTTTTCGGATTTTCAGCGGATTCCGAAAAAGCGCGTCAATAAAAATAATTTCATCGGATTAAGTTTTTAAATATCTTTGCTCTTTTATTCGGAGACTTAATGCATGCGCAATCAAAATCTGAATCGTCAGATTTTTCGCCTGGCAATACCCAATATCATCAGCAATCTTTCCGTGCCCCTGCTCTCTTCTGTCGATACGGCTCTTGTGGGACATTTGCCTTCCCCGGTTTACATCGGAGCGGTTGCCATCGGAAGCATGATCTTCAATTTTGTCTATTGGGGCTTCGGATTTTTGCGCATGGGAACAACCGGCTTAACCGCTCAGGCTTTCGGACAGGATAATCAAAAAGAAATGAATCTTTTATTCTGGAGATCGCTCCTTTTTGCAACAGGCGCGGGTATTTTACTTATTCTGTTACAAAACCTTATCGCCTGGATCGGTTTTACTTTGGTTGACGCTTCTCCTCAGGTGGAGCACCATGCTTCCGTCTATTTTTCCATTCGCATCTTTGCCGCTCCGGCGACGCTTAGTTTGTACGCCATTCACGGATGGTTTTTGGGCATGCAAAACGCCCGCTTTCCGCTTATTATCACTGTGGTTGTCAATCTTTTAAACATCCTGTTTAATGTGTTTTTTGTAATGGGTTTGCACATGAACTCCGACGGCGTGGCTTACGGTACGGTTTTGTCTCAATATTTGGGCGTCGCCCTTTCGCTTTATTTTTTGTTCGGATATTACAGAAAGTACATCAGGATGCCGGTTCTCAAAGATATTCTGGCGGTTAATCCTTTGGTCCGCTTTGTAAAAGTCAATTTCGATATCTTTATTCGCACGCTGAGCCTGATTTTTGCGTTCTCCTTTTTCACCGCGCAGTCGGCTAAACTGGGCGACGTAACCCTGGCGGCAAACAGCATCTTGATTCAACTCTGGATGATCTTTTCCTACGGCATCGACGGATTTGCTTTTTCGGCGGAAAGTCTGGTCGGCAAATACACAGGCGCGCATCAGAAACGAATGCTGCTGATGATTATTCAACGGATTTTCCTCTTCGGCGCCGGACTCGGATTGTTTTTTACCGTTGTTTACTTTTTATTCCGACATTCTCTTCCGGCTCTTTTTACCGGCAATATCGAAGTGTTAGCCGTCATTAATCTTTTTATGATCTGGACGATAGTCGCTCCGTTCATCAACAGCTTTTGCTACATCTGGGACGGCGTTTACATCGGAGCCACGGCAACCAAAGCCCTGCGCAACGCCATGCTTTTGGCGACGTTCGGAATTTACCTGCCGATGCATTACTTTCTTGAACCCCGTTTCGGAAATCACGGAATGTGGGCGGCGTTGATTTTGTTTATGATTGCAAGAGGGGTAAGTTTATCTGCGCTCAGCAATAAATACCTCGGGATTTCATTTTTTCACCTTTTAAAACGGGAGAGTCGCGAAAATGCTCAGATCCGGACGTAGGACGTTTATTATTATTGTTTTTTTTCTGCTTGTTTTTTCCGAAACAAAGGCGCAGATTATCCCGAACTTTGAGGATGACCTTTATTCAACTTTTTCACTCACAAAATCGCTCGGAAAACAGATCATCCGACCGCAGAGCGGAGTATTTTGGGCTGGGAGCGGAATTCTGGTCTCTTCGCTGTTCGATCGTTCTCTGCGGAAAATTGCGCAAAAAAACAGGTCTTCCTTAAACGACCTGATTTTCAAAACAGACCGCTTTTACGGCGAAAAAAATATTTTATTGCCAGTAAGCGCCGGACTTTACATCGCCGGATTGGCGGCAAACCAACCTTATCTCAGAAAATTGGGCTTAAAATCGACGCAGGCGCTGATATTCACCGGACTGTTAACCATAGCGACCAAAGAAATACTCGGAAGGGCGCGCCCTTTTCAGGACAAGGGTCCTTTTAAGTTTAAACCGTTTTCATTTCAGGAACAATGGCGTTCGTTTCCTTCGGGACACGCCGCTTTAAGTTTTGCCTTTTCCACGATTATGGCTAAATCGGTTAATAATATTTTCTGGAAAATCGGATGGTACGGCGCGGCTTTTACCGTCGCCGGCGCGCGGATGTACAGGGACAAACACTGGCTGAGCGATGTTTTAGCCGGCAGTCTGGCAGGCTGGTCTGTGGCGACGTTTGTGTGGAATTTTGACGAAAATTCAAAGGATAATTCGGGGGATGCCCGTGCGCTGCCTTCGCTGAATATCGGCTATTCCTTAAGAGGCGATTTGACGCTCAATTACACTCTGACCTTTTGACCGCAGATGACCACAGATGACCGCAGATTAAGCTGATTACACAGATTGCGCTGATTGAATTGACGGTTTTTTGATTTTTAGTGCTTAAATAAGAGAATTAGTTTCATTTGCAATTATTAGTTTAATTTATTTTCCGTGAGCTTTGTGAATTCTTTGTGTTTTCTGTGGTTATTATTCCCTGCTGATTAAGTGGAGAGTTTTTTAATTTTCAGCGCTTAAAATCAGGAAGATTTGATTCTGTTTCAATTCCGATTTTAAATTTAATTTGCCGTATTCTTCTTTATTCTCTTTATGACTGTTTTGAGTCATTGCGATTAATTTTTTACTCCCCCCCGAAAACTGCGTTCTCCATATCCGGAAAGTTTTTCAAACGAACAACCGCTCATTGAGCACGTTTTCTACCTGATCTTCGTCTATTACGGGACCGGATGAAAAAATCACCAGCTTTTCGATCACATTGCGTAATTGTCTGATATTTCCGGGCCACTCCTGTTCGATTAAAATTTGCAGCGCCCTTTCGGAAAAATCGACGATGCGTTTGTTGTACTGTTCCGCAGCCCGCTGCAAAAAATAGCGCGAAAGAGGGGCAATATCTTCTTTGCGGTCGCGTAACGGCGGAATATGAATATGCAGCACATTTAAGCGATGATAAAGGTCCTGACGAAATTGCTGTTTTTTGATTGCTCTCTCCAAATTTTGATTTGTAGCGGCAATAATACGGCAATTACTGACCATAGTCGCATTATCTCCCAGCATGCTGAATTCGCCGCTATCGAGAACCTTTAAGAGTTTAGCCTGCAAATAAAAATCCATGTCTCCTATTTCATCGAGGAAAAGTGTTCCGCCGTCCGACAACTGAAATTTTCCGATTTTGTCCTCGACGGCTCCGGTAAAAGCGCCCTTTTTATGCCCGAACAATTCACTTTCCAGAAGCTCGGTGGGAATGGCGGCGCAATTGATTTTAATAAAAGGTTTGCCTGCCCTGGGTCCGCTGTAGTGCAGAGCGCTGGCGACCAATTCTTTTCCTGTTCCCGTTTCACCGGTAATCAATACTTTGGCGTCGGTTTGGGCAAATATTTTTATCTTTTTAAACACTTCCTGCATGGCTTTGCTCTCGCCGATCATTCTGTATTTCTCGTCCAGCGCGGTTAACAATGTGTTCCTCTCCCGCGCCCAGGCGTTCTTTTCGATTGCATGGCGAACCATTAATAAAAGCCGATCGGGATCCACCGGTTTTTCCACAAAATCGTAAGCGCCTTTCTTTATGGCGTCAACGGCAATGGGAATATTACTCTGCCCCGAGATAAAGATGATCGGCACCGTGGGGTCCTCATTCTGAATTTTTTTCATCAATTCAACCCCGTCCAAACCGGGCATCTTAACATCCAGCAAAATGCAGTCGTACGAAGCCGAATTAACCTTTTTGCAGGCGTCGAAAGGATCGATGGTGGTGTGAACCTCGAATCCGTGATTTTCCAACATTCGTTTAAGAGCCTTTAAAAAGTCCATGTCATCATCCACGGCGAGGATTGAGTATTTTGGCTGCGATTGTTTGGTTTTCATTTACAACCCCTTTTCGTACTTTTTCTGTGATCTTTTCAAGACGGATTATCTTTGGGCAGAATAACCTGCACCTGCGTGCCTTTATTTATTACCGAATCGACGATAATCTGCCCTCCGTGATTTTTCACAATTCGTTCCACAAGAACCAATCCGAAACCGGTTCCCAGACTTTTCGTGGAAAAATTCGGCTCAAAAATACGTTCTTCTATCTCTTTGGGAATTCCGCGACCGTCGTCGCTGATTCTTATGCATATCGCTTCTTTGTGTAATTTGTTTGTGAAATGAGCCGAAAAAGTTTCGATGCGAATTTGCCCCCGTTCGCCGACAGCGTCAAAAGCGTTTTCCAGCAGTTCTCTCAACAAAACTTCCAACTGTTCGACATCCGCGGTAATCATTTCAGCCTGATCCGCGATCTGCACCGATATCTGCACATGTTCGGGCGGCTGGAATGCGTCAAGCACTTTTTTAATCAATTCTTCCAGTGAAATCACTTGTAGTTTAAGTCGGCTTAAGCGGGCAAATTTTGAGTAATTTTCGGTGATCGAATGAATGCGCGTCACTTCGGTTTCGATGCTTCTCAGGTCTTCTTTCCAATCCGCGTTCTTTTGATCGAGAAGATTATATTTCAGAGTCTGCAGAGAAAATTTAATCGTCGATAGGGGCGTTTTGATATCGTGCGCCATTTTGCGAATCAGCCTGTGAATTACATCTTCCCGTTCGGTTAAAATACTCTTTGACAAATCGTAAATTTCCAGGCAATATCCGGCTGGTAAATCCATCGCTCCGGTTAAAAAATAACCGACTAATTTCCCCTTAAAGGGATTGCCCGATTTTAGAAATGTTAATTCTCCTTCGACCACCCTCCTCGTATGAACCAGTTGATCGATAAAATTCCTGATTTGCGGACGGGAACGAAGAAAATTCCGATAGTCAACGCCGAACTTTATATTTTCGGGCAACGCCAACATTTTTAAAAAATTTTGATTATAGCGGATCACCCGCCCGTGTTCGTTAAGCAGCAGCACGCCTTTATTGAGCGTGTTCAGATGACGAATGAGAAAATGGTAGTAAAACAATAACGAATTAACCGCGGAAAAAATCAACCATAAAACGATAAATATTACACCGTAAGCCAGGGTAGAAATTACGAAGTACCACGGATAATAAGGATTTCTGCCATAATTGAATTCCAGATAGGTGTCAAATGTGCTCAACATTAATTCCGAATGCGATTCATCGGTTTTTTTGACAGACATAATCAATTTTGAAAAATCAACTATCGGAATTATTTGCGAAACCGGATTTTTGAAATTCTGCCGGTAAACAGTCAATTTCATTTGATCGGCGTTTACGGCGGAAAATCGGACAATTTCATTCTCGGGATCGGAATCAAGATTGATCAGCCAAAATACATCGTTCATAACCGAGGGACTATCTTTTTTAAGCACGAGTTCGGGGGTTAAACTGCTATCCACCCTGTAAATACCCGAAGACGATTTTAAGTAAAGAGGCAAAGTCAGTTTGTAATGATTGAATTCATACTGATATATCGGAGTAACCTCATTATAAGATTTATCCTTTTTTATTATTCCGGACAAAGGATTGAAAAGAACAAATTCAATTGAATCGTTTTCAACCGTTTTGTTACTAATAATTCCTAAAAAAAGAGGGGCTTTGCCTGATTTAAGCAGTTTAAAATTAGCGGCTGAATAGGTGCTGCCGAATGTCATGGGATTGTATTTTGGTTTAAGCTTCCTGTTCAGAATAAACAGATAAACATGATTGTCCTTGTAAAGATCGGGTGCGTCTTCACTATAATTACCGGGAGCGTAAGAGCCTGTGTTATAAATTTCGGGTTGTCCGTCATTATTAATATCCGCAATTTCAAACCCGTGAACAGGAGATCCGAATTCGGGACTGACGGCGATCAATTTTTCTTTTTCAACGCTAAACGCAAATAAGCGGCGCGGACGGAGGGCAAAATAAGCGTTGATCGAAACAAGCAGCTCGTCAAATCCGTCCTGATCCAAATCAAAAAATCCCGGGATGTCCAATCCGAAATTCCATGGTCTTCCGGGCGCGGGATTGTATTGAGCCGCGGAAGCGAGATAAGTCCGGTAAAGTACAAAATCCTTTTTTTTGAACGGGTCCAAAACATAAATAAACAGGGAATCGTCTTTGCGGGTAATGATATAAATCTCTTTAAACGAATCGTGATTGTAATCGCCGATTGTCCAGCCCCTTACCATCCATTGTTCTTTCAAATTCCATTGATCGATAAGTTTATTATTTAAATTTGTCAGTTTAATCGCAGATTCGTTTAAAAAGTCAAAATTCCTTTTAAGTTCTATCAGCTCAGTCTCGCCGTCATTATTTAAGTCATAATAAAATCTTTGCGCGGCGGAGCCGTCGGTTCTTTTTATTAAAGATATGTTATGCAGGCAAAACGAATGAATGGGCAGTAAATAAAAATAAAACAGTAAGGTTAAAAACAGGGAAACAATGCTGATTAACAGGTAAACAATCTTTTTATCTTTTAATTTTATCGGCTTTTTAAACATAGCAAAGAAGTTTCGCCTTAAATGGATTTGAATTCACTTGTTTCTAAAATATAAAACCTCAACATTTAAGCCGCAATGAAAATTTACATTTGGCAGAATTAATGACCATGTTTCTAACTAACCGCAATCGGATTTTAATGAAACTTAAAATCAAACTGAATATTTTCAGAGAGCGTTTTATATTATTCCAAATTACTCATAAAAAAATTAAGTTAAAAAAAACAATCGTGCGTAAGCTCTAAAAACCGTGTTCCGTCATTTCGAACGAAGAGAGAAATCTTATGATTACGACAAAAGAAAAAGATTTCTCCTCGCTGCGCTCGTCGAAATGACAAATACAGACCTTTTAGAGTGCACACAGTAATTGAAATTGAAAAATCTTATTTTACGCGTTAAGAATCAAAAAACCGTCAATTTAATCAGCGCAATCTGTGTAATCAGCTTAATCTGTGGTCCGGAATCAGCGTAATCTGTTCCGTCATTTCGAACGAAGAGAGAAATCTTATGATTACAACAAAAGAAAAAGATTTCTCCTCGCTGCGCTCGTCGAAATGACAAATACAAACCTTTTAGAGTGCACACAGTAATTGAAATTGAAAAATCTTATTTTACGCGCTAAGAATCAAAAAACCGTCAATTCAATCAGCGCAATCTGTGTAATCAGCTTAATCAGTGGTCATCTGTGGTCAATTGTCTAATACTTTTCGAACCGCTTTTGCTAACTCGGCAGCCACCACCGGTTTCATCAAAACCGATCTGATCCCGAAGTTTTTTTGCAAATCTTCGGTCAGTTGCTGCCCGTATCCGGTAATCAGAATTATGGGTAAATCGGGGAAATGCCGGCGAATGAGTTGAGATAATTGCAAACCCGTCATATTCGGCATTGTTAAATCGGTAATCAGCAACTGATATTTATCCGGATTTTTACGTAATTTTGCAAGCACCTTTGTGCTGTCCAGGACGGTTGTTACTTTATAGCCAAAATAGGAAAGCATTTGTTTTTCCAGTTCAAGCACGCTCGGTTCATCATCTACCAAAAGGATATTTTCCTCGCCCTTTGGCATCGGAACCTTTTCTTTCGCTTCTTCAATTTGCCGCACATCGGCTACTGGCAAATACACATGAAAAACCGTGCCTTTGCCTTTTTCACTATACACTATGATTTCTCCGCCGCAATTTTTAACAATACCGTGAACAACGGAGAGTCCCAGCCCGGTTCCCTTGCCAACGCCTTTGGTCGTAAAAAAAGGTTCAAAAATACGTTCCATTACCCGGGGCTCCATGCCTTCGCCCGTATCCGACACCGATAATCTTACGTAAGGTTGTTCATTCAAGCCCGGATGATGTTTGGCGGTAATTTCGTCAACCACGATTTGCTGTAATGTTATGGAAAGTTGTCCTCCGTTTTTTTCCATAGCCTGATACGCGTTGGTGCACAAATTCATTAAAACCTGATGCATTTGCGCGGGGTCTGCCATTACCGGCGGGCAGGATTTGTCGATTGATTTTTCTAAAATGATCGTGCTCGGGATGGAAGCCCGAAGCAAATTATAAGCTTCGGTTACAATGTGTTGCAGATAGACCGGTTTTGGTTGATGATCGATTTGACGGGAAAAGGTTAAAACCTGCCGGATCAAATCTCTTGCCCGCAAAGCCGCTTTGATGATCTGGTTGGCATTGTCCTGTAATTTGGGGTCTTCAACAACGGACATTTTAATTATTTCGGCATACCCTAAAATCGGGGTTAAAATATTATTGAAATCGTGGGCAATACCGCCGGCAAGCGTTCCGATGGTTTCCAGCCGCTGGTTTTGATGCAACTGTTTTTGAAGCAGTTCTTTTTCTTCCTCCAATTTTTTGCGCTCTGTTATGTCTTCTTTAATTGCAAGATAGTGTTGAATTTCTCCTTTTTCGTTTTTAATGGCGCTGATTCTCGCATACTCCCAAAAAAGAGTGCCGTCTTTTCTTTTGTTCAGCAATTCGCCCTGCCAGACCTTTCCGGAAGAAATGGTGCTCCATATTTCTTCGTAAACTTTTTGCGGCATTAAACCGGATTTCAAGATATTGGGTTTTTCGCCTATTACTTCCGAATATTCGTAACCGGACACCTGCGTAAACTTCGGATTCACATATTCAATTTTCCCCTCAAGGTCGGTAATTATTACCGAAACCGGACTCTGCTCGATGGCGTCCGTAAGCTCTCTTAATCGCTCCTCCACCCGTTTTTGTTCGGTGATATCCTGAGCAAGGGCAATGACGACATTCTGCCCGAAGTACTGACCTTTATAAAGACGCACATTTTTCGGAAAAATTTCTCCGTTGGAACGACGTCCCCAAAATTCGAATTGCTGCGGTTCGCCCTGTAAAGCCTTCCGAAAATGCTCGAGTACTTTATTCATATCGTTTTTCCCTGGAGCGGCTACATCAACCGGAGTTTTTCCGATAAAATAACTGCGCGGATAGCCGTACATTTTTTCCGCGCCTTCATTCACATCCAAAAAGCTGCCGTCTTCCGCCTGAATATAAATGGCTTCTTTTACGCTGTTGAAGAGTCCCCGATAGCTGGCTTCGCTTGCTTTAAGAGCTTCTTCGAATTTTCTCTTTTCGCTGATGTCCCTGTTTATTCCCACAATAGCCGCCGGTTTTCCCTCCGAATCGTGCATCAGACCAATGGACATGTCAATGACAAGTTCTTCGCCTTGTCTGTTAAATTGAATTACTTCGCCGCGCCAAAATCCCTTTTCCGTCGCAATCTTACGAATGCGCAGCCGTTCTTCTTGTGTCATGCGCATTTTTACGATTTCATCGATCCTTTTACCCAAAACCTCTTCCGCCTTCCAGCCGTACAGTTTTTCCGCGCTGTTATTCCAATAGGTAATCCTAAAGTTTAAATCCGTGGCAAGAATAGCGTCCTGCGCCGCCGCGAGCAACTGGTTTTGATAAAGAATCTGTTCTTCTTTTTCTTTTTGTTCGGTAATATCTTCCACGGTGCCTTCAAAATAAAGCAGGTTTCCCGCCGAATCTTTAACCGCCCGCGCCTTTTCGCGAACCGGGATCGGAGAGCCGTCTTTTTTACGCCATACCGACTCATGGACAATAAATTCATCCGTGCTCATTACCCTTTCGATGAATTCGAGTCGGTTTTTTTTGTGGTAATATCCTTCTCTGTCGATATCACGCTTCTTTAAATCTTCCAGCGAATCAAATCCCAACATTTTAATCAAAGCCGGGTTGGCGATAATAACTCTTCCGTCCAGGGTGGAGCGATAGATGCCGAAAGGCGAATTTTCAAAAATCGTGCGATACCTGTATTCGCTTTCCTTTAATTGTTCCTCCATTTTAAAACGCTGTAATTCAACCCCTACCCGATGAGCAAAAATTTCCAGAACATTCCTTTTCAAGGTCGCGTTTTTTATTTTGGATCTGGAAAGAGCTACGAGAATTCCGATAACGCTTCCGTCGGGTTTTCTTAAAGGGGTGCCGATGTAACCTTCGATGTTCAACGTTTTTAACAGATTATCCCCGGCAAAAAGTTCGGCTGTTTTTTCAGGATAGACACGGGTTTTTTGTTTTACCACATTCTCGCAAGGTGTGCCTTTTAAAGCATATTCGTCGTTTTCCGCAATTTTTCCGTCGCCGTAACAAGCGACTATTTTAGCGCTTTCTTCCTTTTCGTTCACTGTTTCGGCAATAAATACATAATCCGCTTTTATCGACCGGGCGATATTGGTCGCCAGGGATTTCAAAACCTCATGAGTCGTGACCCCGGTTACTTTTTTATTGATGGAATTGACCGCCTGTTCTATTTTTCTGTTTTCTTCTTCGATTTCAATAATGTGCAGAGCAAAAGCTATATCCGCAGCCAGCTCAAACAGAATTTCCTCTTCCTCCGTTGACAAATTAAAGGTTTTATCCAGTCCCACACAAAGCACGCCCATTGTTCTTTCCTGATATTGCAGCGGCGCTACCAAAGCGCGGGTAGTATTTTCTTTATTTTTCGCTTGAACAGAGGCGGCGGAATCGTCAACGGGATGTAAAATACTGATCAAACAGTCCCGCGAATTCATCGCTTTTGAAATACAGGATTTAACAAATTCGTTTTTCCGCTGCGTTTTCTTGTTAGAAAATCCCGCCTGATAAAATTCTTCGGTTTCCCCGTCCTGATTTAATCTGGCGATCCAGGCGTATTTAAAATCTCCCGATCGAACAAGTAATCGACAAATTTTCGTCAGCAGCGTCGCCTCGTTTTTCTCACGCACAATCAATTGGTTGATGGTTCTGATGGTCAAAAGAATTCTGTTCACGTGCTCCGTTTGCCGGAGATATTTTTGCCTTTCGGTAATATCCGTTATGTAGCCTTCAAGAAATTCGATTTTGCCTTCGTCGTTTAATATGCCTCTGCCCTCTTCCCAAATCCATTTAACCTTTCCGTCCTTTGTAAAAACACGATAGACGGATTTAAAGGGTTTGCGTTTTTTAAGCGCATTCCGAATCGTTTCAAGTTCCCTGTTTCGGTCTTCGGGATGGATGAGATCGCCGTAGGAGACTGTCTTATTGTCGATTAAGTCCTCGGGATCGTAGCCGGTTACTTTTTTTATGCCGCGGCTGACAAACTTCATCGTTCTGTTCTTGTCATTCAAACAGCGATAGACCATTCCGGACAAATTATCAGTTAAAGCGGAGATTTGACGATCTTTGATTTTTGGCGTCTTATCTTTAATTAAGCGATTATTGTTATCGGAATGTTCGAAAGAGCGTTCCGGAATTTTTTTAAGAGCGGGCTTTAAATCTTCCAACAGATTTTGCACGGCGCGAACGGCGGAATCGTCGTTTAAGCACAACAATAAAAACGCCTGCCCGTTTTTGAATTCCAAAGGTAAGATTAAAATTTTAGCCGTGTTTTGCGGAACATCGCCAGAAACAAAAGGCGCTAATCCGGAGAATTCTTCCGGAGTAAAAATTCCGGAAGAGGCGTCATTCGAAAAAAGCGACTTTAAAAAAGAATAGGTCGATTTAGCCTCTTTAGTAAAATTTCCGTGAACACTCTGATAAAATTTTCCGGATTCATCTTCACGAAGAATGATTTTACAATCGGCGATCGGAGGCAATTCGTTTAACACCGCACAAATCCGGTCTAATTTTCGGGTAAGCGTAATTTCATCGATAAGAATTTTAAGTATTTTGTTTTCGATTTTCAGGAATATTGGGTCAGTCGGCTTTTTCATGGCATTTAACCTATTCTATTTTAACAACTTGCAATTCATCAACAAGCATGGAAGAAGGAACTATACCGCCTGAAAACATCCAGACTACTATTGTGCTGTCTTCGGGACAATAAAGCGAATCAGCACTCTGATAAAACTTCCAGTTATTATCAGCCACATAAATACTATATCGACCATTTTGATTGAAATTTTTAATAAAAAACCGGATATTGCCCCCTGATGATAAGTTTTTAGCCCATCCCTGCAAGCGATAGTACCCCTCTTTGCGGTTTTTAAGTTGCAGCTCTCCATGGGGAACAACACAACCTCCGGAAACCATCACGGAATGTTTCCCGCCGCCGGGAAAAGTTTCATCAAATAAACTCAGCGAGGCGTAACCCTTCCATGGCGTCAGATCTTCAGGAATTTCAAATGAAGTGTAATAAACGGCATTTTTATCACGACCGATAATTCCCTTTTCACGGAAGGGAAAAAATTTTTGAGGGCAGACCTTTAATTCAAATTCGCCCGTAAAATCCCGAATCTCAATCTGCAAATACTTCGGAAGATAATCGAAAAAATACGACGTAATCCATCCTTTGTCGTTTGTTTGAAAATCGATTAATCTTTTAATAAACGCTTCGGAATCCGGATCCAGTATCGAAAAACGAATACTACCTTCCCGCCAATTTTTCAGGTAATAACCCACGGCTATCGAATCGCAGTCAAACGACAAAGAATCCGTACGCAACATTTGTACTTTTTTATCGGCTTTTAAAGTGAATTGGTAAAAGTTATTCTGGTTTTTAACAGGTTGTGTTTGGCTGTCCTCGGTTAATGTCAGAGGGTTTGAATCTCTTGAACAAGAAAAAAATAATCCCGCAAAAAAAACGCCTGCCATAAACAGATAAATTTTCATCATAGGTTCTGTCTTTTTCTTTCAACCCGTAATTTGAACATATTTAAAGGCAAGAAAATCATCTTATATCACAAATTCTAATAATTCTAATATTCAGACGGTACAATGGCAGTATCGATTTACGACAAAAACCGACATCCGTGTTTTAAACTAATTTGCATAAGTAAATTTTACTATTTAAATTAAAAGTTTTGAATTTGAACAAAGAGGAGAAGAATAAATGGCTTACGTATGCGAAATCTGTGGAAAACGACCGATGGTTGGAAATCATGTCAGCCATGCTCACAATAAAACGAAACGTCGTTTCTTGCCAAATTTGCAAAAAGTTCGCGTCCAGACTCCGAGCGGCGTAAAACGTATGCGGGTTTGCACAAGCTGCATTCAGGCTAACAAAATTCAGAAACCAAGTTTAGCTTAAAGCCGGCGACATGCCGGTTTTTTTTTATTCTCCCCTCCCAAACATTCTTTATTTAGATAATTGCCAACACTCCGAACAATAATAACAATAATGAAACCAAAAAATAAAGCGTGCTTAAAGGTTCAACAATTTGCGGCACTCCCGAATGTCTGTGAACAAACCTGAGTTGGGAAAGACCGAACCAGACGCCCAATCCGCCCAACGCTAAATTCAGGAAGCCGGAGTAGGGATAAGATAACAGGTTACAAACAAAGATTACCGGAGAAATAACAAAAAAGGTGACGCTTAAAACGCGTTTCCAGCGCTTTCTTCTGCGGGCAATTGTCAGCTTGTATTTGATATTTGTTATCCAGATGAAATTAAGGAGGTTAATAATAATAATTAACCCTATGGTCATTTCCCATCTTCCAAATCCAAACACATTGCTCTCCTGTTTTTAGAAAAAACACGTAAAACTTAAAAAGATGACCGCATAAAAAGTATCAATAGCGAAAATGCTTCATCTGTTCGCCTTTTTCGCCAATTTCCGTCATGGCTTCGATACCGATTTGAAGATGCAATTCAGTGTATTTTTGCGTAACATATTGATCGGATTCTTCCGTTTTAATTCCTTCGGGGGTCATCGGTAGATCGCTGACCAACAGCAGGGCGCCGCGGGAGATGGCATTGGCATGACCGACGATAAAAATGGTCGCCGTTTCCATATCAATGGCAATGGCGGAAATTTTCCGCAGGTAGCTTTTAAAGCTTTCGTCCCATTCCCACACTCTTCGGTTGGTGGTGTAAACAACGCCCGTGCGATATTCCTGATTGTGACCGACGATTTTATTAGAAACAAATTTATGCAATTTAAAAGAAGGCAATGCGGGAACTTCGGGGGGAAAATAATCATTGCTGGTACCCTCGCCGCGAATGGCGGCTATCGGCAAAATAAAATGACCGATTTCCGTCGAATGCTTCAAGCCTCCGCATTTGCCCAAAAAGAGCACTCCTTCCGGCTTTCGCGCCGACAGCAAATCCATCAGAGTGGCGGCATTAGGCGAACCCATTCCGAAATTGATTATGGTCAGTCCGCCGGAATTGGTAGCCGTTTGCATGGGACGCCCCTCGCCCTTAACATCACATTTGAAACGCTCTGCAAACATGCTAATATAATAGCTGAAGTTGGTTATTAAAATATAATCACCGAATTCGTCGATTTGAGTACCGGTATAGCGCGGCAGCCACAACTTAGCCAGTTCGTATTTCGAGATGCTGTTTAAATGTTTGTTGGAAGGTAGAGAAATCATAACGATAATACCACATTAGTATGTTTTACTTTTCATAAATGTACGAATCAAATTTGATTTCATCAAACTAAATATGAAATTTGTTTAGCCCAAATTCATTTTCCGAAAAAGAATCTCATTCATTAAAATTTTTTTATTTCTGTTTTAGGCGAATATTTGCATAATCGGCGCCGTTCTTTTCTTTTACGAGCACCGGCGGGGACGAGGGGATCTTTAATTTCCCGATTAATAAGACTTTGCATCCTTTCGTTTTTAAGCGTCCATCTTTGATGTTTTATCGGTTAAACCGTTAATAAAACGATTCTTCAATTATTATTTTGTTTCAAACATGTTTTATATTATTTTTTTACCGCTTTTGCGTAATCAGCGTTATTGTTATTTCCGCGCCGCGTAAAAGGTTGTTTTGCGAAAGCAGCGGTCGCGGACATAAGCGCAGTAAGAAATCCCGTAGCTTCAACGGCAAATAAGAAATTCGGGTTTGCCTGTTGAAATGAAGGAGAAAAACAACTTCCGTAAAACTTAATCATTTTTCAGACAAAGAACAAAACAGGAATTTAAAATGAAACGACTTCTCACGATTTTATTTTTTGTTGCATTGATTTTAACCGGGTGTCAAAAACAAGATCGCTTTCGTTTTGCCTGGTTATCCGACACTCATGTTTCAACCGCTTCTTCCGGGGCAAAAGATCTGCGGTTAGCGGTAAAGGATATCAACCGCTTGCGAAACATCGATTTTGTAATTGTAAGCGGCGACATCACAGAGACCAATACCGGGAATAATCTGTTCAGGGCAAAACAAATTCTTGATTCGCTGAATATGCCTTATTACATCATACCCGGCAATCACGACAGTAAATGGACGGACTCGGATCTTGAGAATTTTAAAACCTATTGGGGCGACGATAAATTTAATTTTGACTACGGAGACTTTAAATTCATCGGATTACATCAGGGACCGGAATTGCGCATGGCGGACGGTCATTTTGCTCCGCACGATTTACGATGGTTGAAACGATTTTTACGGACTCTTAAAAACCCGCGGCAGCCTCTGATTTTTGTCACCCATTATCCCCTTTCTCCGCCCTTTACCATCGATAATTATGACGTTTTTATGGATATTATCAAAAACTATCGCGTTGTGATGCTTTTGAACGGACACGGTCACCGCAACCGCAGAGGATCGGCTTACGGCATTCCGCAAATTATGGGGCGTTCTTCTTTGAGAGCGTCAAATGAAAGGGGCGGCTACAACATTGTGGAATATCAGAACAACCAATTTACGTTTTACGAACGAATCACCGGAAACGCCACCATGCCTTCGTGGACAAACGTTGTATTATACCCGGAACCCGTTGTAATCGACAGTTTAATCATTCGTCCCGATTTCAGTATTAACAATCAATTCCCCGCAGTTTCAAGAGTCTGGGAATTCAATGCAGATAATTTGATTACCGCCTCGCCCTCGGTTTTCGGCGGAAGAGTTTTTATCGGCGACGTTAAGGGAATAATGCATTGCCTGAATTTGGAGGACGGAAGAGAGCTGTGGACTTTCAGGAGCGGGAGCGGAATTTACGCCAAAGCCGCGGCGCAGAGTAAGAGTCTGGTTTTTACCAGCGCCGACAGCAACATTTACTGTTTGAATCCGGAAAACGGGGAATTGCTCTGGAAACACAAAACAGACAAACCGGAATTAGCCGTGCCTGTTGTTAACGGAGATACTGTTTTTGTCGGCGGAAGCGATCATAAATTCCGCGCATTAAACTTAACCGACGGAACCGTTTTCTGGGAATACGAGCCGATTAACGGATATGTGGAAACAAAGCCCTTATTGTTCAAGGACAAAGTAATATTCGGCGCCTGGGACCAAACGCTTTACGCGCTCAATCGAAAAACAGGAACGCTTGCCTGGCAGTGGAAAGAAGGACGTCCGCATCTTTTTTACTCTCCGGCTGCCTGTTGGGCGGTGGCGGCGGATAAAAAAGTTTTTATCGTGGCGCCCGATCGTTTTATGACCGCCATTGACGACGCGACCGGGAAGACCATCTGGCGCACTAATCTTTTCAAGGTTCGGGAGACCATCGGAATTTCGGAAGACGGCAGCAGGGTATATGCCAAATGTATGCGGGATACCGTTTTTGCGGTAAATACGCGAAAAAACGAGCCGTCTTATTTATGGGTCAGCGATTTTGATTTCGGGTATGATATTGCAAATTCCATGATTCGTGAAAAGGACGGTATCGCGTTCTTCGGCACTAAAAACGGTTTGATTGTCGCGTTTGAGGGTAAAACGGGAAAATTACTCTGGAAACATAAAATCGGCAATACGCTGATTAATACATTACAGCCGTTGGAAGGGAATAAGGTATTGGTAAGCACCATGGACGGTCTTGTTGTTCTTTTGAGTTTTTAAAGCAATGCTTTTAAATCGCTGATGAAATTAGTCATCGGTCTCACATAATTTTTCATCCCGGGGTGCTGTTGGGCTCTTTTTAACCTTTGACTATTGTCCGGTAAGTACAAAATAGCGCGGTGACTTCCGATTTCGGTTATTTTATCGTCGGAAAGATCTTTATCAAAAGCAACAACATGCCACAGTTCTCTGATTTTGTGACGATTCAGTAAATCAATATCCGTTGTATAAGCTTGCTTCCAACGTTCTCTTAAAGTTCTTTTACATGAAATTCCTATAATCCATCCATCCTTTGTTCGAATCCATTTATCTATTTCCAAGCCGGTTGTAAAATGTTCAGGCGCCGCAGCGCTGGTAATACCGAAATAATCTAAAATTAAACTCGTAATGCCTTCAACACCTCGACCAGCCCTGCCTTTACGTTTTTGTCCCACTCTTCTTTCAAATTCCTGACAAAAAGCAGTCAGCACAATATCTTGTTCATCGTCCGTCAAAATATTATTTAATTCCTTCCTAAGCAGACTAAACGCTTTAACTATTTCGGTTCTTTCCGCCGCCATACAACCCTTTGATCCTATATCATCCAAAATACTTATAATATCAGCCAAACCATTTACGCCTTTTGTGTCTAATAAAGCTTTGGCTATTGATTCCACAAACAAATTATCGTCGCTTGGGATCTCTTTTAATGCCATATTGACCGGAATAATTATTTTTTCACACGTCAGGGCAAGAACTTCAAAATCTTTACTTTCAATGAGTCTTTCAAACAAATCGTCACATAAATTTTGCAGAGCATTATATCTTGCGGTTCCCTTTCTTTTCTTTTTTAAAAGAACATTTTTAACGGTTTCTTTTAAAATTTTGAATCTCTGTTCTTCATTTTCTTTTTGAATTTCTCGTGAATTGATTAATGATTTAATTGATATTGCTAAATTCATCATAGTATTTGAATCAGTCCCAATACCTCCATATTTATCGGTATTGATAAGCATCCTGGATATCCAATAAACATTTTCCCAGGGATTTTTAACAATTTTCTCGATTGACATCGCATACCCTTCAAGAATCATTTTTAATAAAATGAATTATATACTCGAAAGTTGTTCCCATAGTAATATAATTTGAGGGCCAGCCAAAAATTCCGATTCGATTAACAATGTTTGTTCGATCCCAGATAATAATATTTCTAAATTTGAATCCTACCTTTTCCAGAGCTTCAATAATAGCTATGTGGATCGGAATTCGTTCGTTTTCCCACCACATATCGGCGACATTTATAACGCAATGACCCTTATCCCGCATTATGGGCAATAACTTTTCATAAATCTGAGCAATTTCATGGGCATATTCTTTCAATTCCAGTGTGCCTAAATCTCGTTTGTCCTGGCTGTATTGTTCTATTTTATTGTATTGATCGTTTTTACGATATTCGCCGCGTCTGCTTTTATTTTTCCTTTTTCTGTTAAGAAGATTTGCATAAGGAGGCGAAGTAATTACCAGCTTAACCGTGTTTTCATCCAGGTATTCTTTAATATTCCTTGCGTCATCGTTTATTGCGATTTGGGTAGATTCGTCGAATACGGAATGCTGGGCTAAACGTTCGTTGCATAGGGCAATGTATTTTTCGTTCAGATCAAAACCGACCGCGTTTCTGTTTAAATCTTTTGCCGCGACCAGAGTTGTTCCGCTGCCTACAAAGGGGTCTAATACCAATTCACCCTTATGCGTAAATAATTCGATGCACTTTCTGGCAAGTGCTATGGGAAAGGTGGCAGGGTGAAGTTTTTTATCCCGAATATCACGTTTTTCATAATAAAATTGCCACACGCCGATCTGGCTTTTAATCCATTCTTTCGGCGTAAGACAATTGATATGGTTTTCGGGGCAATCACACGTGCGCTGGTACGGAATAACAAGCTTTTTATTCTTAGTTTCAGTGTTTAATTCTTCCATAATCCTGTTTATCTACCTCTTTCAAAATTTATAGGGTTAATCTTTATGCCCAGCCGTCTTTTAAAACAAATTCTGTCTGACGGTAATTATTTAATCTCAAACCTTAATATAAAAGTAAGCAAGGCAAAGCGCAAAATAATAAAGCATTCGACAAAAAACATTCTATTCAAAATCCACCGGAATCGTATTCAGTATTTAAGCGGTTTGGGCTGAATGGGACCATCCATCTTGGCGTGCACAAATTGATAAACAATCGGATTATCGGTGGTGTGTAATTCTTCCACGGATCCTTCGAACATTATCATGCCCATGTGCAGCATTACAACGCGATCGGCTATTCGGCTGACGCTTTGCATATCGTGAGTCACAATAATGGAAGTGACGTTCAGGCGGTCGTTAAGTTCGTTAATCAAATGATCGATATTCGCCGCCATGATAGGATCAAGACCCGTTGTGGGTTCGTCATAGAGCACATATTTGGGATTCATTATGATTGCCCGCGCCAGAGCGACCCGTTTTTTCATTCCTCCGGACAATTCGGACGGCTTTAAATTTTCGATGCCCGGTAAACCGACCATTTCCAACTTTTCAGCCACCTGTATCTTAATTTCTTTGGGCGACAAATCGGTGTGTTCCACTAAAGGAAGGGCTATGTTCTCGGCAACCGTCATGGAGTCGAATAAGGCTGAGCCCTGAAACAAAAAGCCAAATTGTTTTCGCAAATAGAAAAGATCTCTTTGGCTTACCTTTTTAATCGGAACCTGATCGACCAGGATATATCCCCTGTCGGGCTGCATTAAATTCAAAATATTTTTAAGCAATACGCTTTTACCGCATCCGCTCCGACCGATGATGACCAATTTTTCTCCGTCATAAACTTTTAAGTTCACATTACGGAGAACAATTTTTTCATCAAATGATTTTTTAAGATTTACGATTTCGATCATAGCCAATAATCCCGTTTTTATTTTGCTCGGTCATTCCGGAAAACACACACAAATCAAAAGAGCAAAACGGACAACAGATAATCATTTAGTAATATCAAGGCGGAAGAAAGCACAAAAGCCCGAATAGTGGATTTCCCGACGCCTTCCGCGCCGCCTTCCGTACCGAAACCCACATGACAGCCGATTATCGCGGTAACCCCTCCGAACACAAAGGCTTTAATCAACCCGGACATCACATTCATTATCGTAAAAAACTCTTTGACGCTGCCGAAAAAAATCTCCGGCGAAAGACCAAGATTCAGATAGGCTACAAAATAAGCGCCCAAAAGTCCCACAAAATCTGCAAATATCGTCAATATGGGAACCATGATAAAACCGGAAAGGATTCTCGGCATGGCTAAGTAGCGGAGCGGATCGATAGCCAGCGCTTCCAGGGCATCGATTTGCTCGGTGACCTTCATCGTGCCGATTTCGGCTGCAATGGACGCCGAAACCCTTCCCGCCGCAACCAGAGCCGTTAAAACAGGTCCTAATTCGATAAATATGGCGATACTTGTGGCTGCGCCGAGATAGTTAAAAGAGATGTAGCCTTCCAACTGATAGGCGGTTTGCACGGAAGCCACGGCGCCGGCAAACACACCCACAAAGATAACCAGCGGCAGAGAACGAACGCCGATTTCCAGCATTTGTTGAAAAACCAGACTGCGGTTTCGCCAGACTTCGGATAAATATTTGAAGACGCGCCACACCATTATAAAAACAGCGCCGGCTTCCTGAAAGAAGCTGAGCGTTCGATAACCGATCGATTCGATAAATTTGATCATCTCAAAAATCAACGCCAATTGAAATATAATGCATAGGCTTACTCGAGCTCACAAGGTCATAGCGCCAGGCAACATCGTATTTTAAAATGAATCCCAAAAAGCTAAGGAAAACCCGCGTTCCGACTCCGTAACCCATTACGATATCTTTTAATCTTCCTTTTTCCATGCCCTTAAAACCCTTTTCAAATCTGGAATCCCACGCCGTTCCGATATCCGTAAATATCACGCCTTTTATATTCCCGAGCCTCATGGGAGGAAATCCCAATTGCATGTAGGGGATAAACGGAAAGCGAAACTCTCCGTTAAAAAGGAAAACGTTGTTTCCCGTTTTTTCGTAAAAACGCGCGCCCCGCAAAGGCGTAATAAATTCGGAAAAATACACGTCATAAATAGAGGTTAATCTTAAATCGCCGTTGAATTTGCGATTTAACCAATTGATTTCGCCTCCGAGAAAAAATTGCTGCGGATTTTTCCCCCGGCTTATTCCCGAATTTATCCGCAAACCTAATGAATAATTATCGCTCAATTTAATGTACTTGCGCAAATCAACCAACAAAGTGGCAAATTCCGGACTGTTTTTGGTATAATGCGGACTGACCGTAAAACTAACCGATCCCCTGAAACCGTCTCTCGGCGCAGTATCCGTGTAATACCACTCGGACGTATCGTGAACCAGCCGCAAACCGGGAAGAATACTCCGCACGTTTTGAGAATAATTATTGATCAGCAGGTATTCCAGCGAAGAGTTCCACCAGTTCACATAAAAATCGACTCTCGTAAATTTGTTAAACGGTCTCGATGCTAAAAACCAGGCGCCGTAATTCCGATAGCGGATCAGTCCGTAATACCCCGAAAGATAGGTATTAGCGTAATGAAAAAGCGTAATTCCGTAATCCGTCCGGCGCGGAAGATACCAGTATTGAAAATTGATGTAGCTGTTGCGCAAATCGAACACAAGGTTTGTTCCGAGAAAAATTTTGTGATTGCCGAGAACATCGCTGAAAGCAATGGCTGTGTATCCCTGAAATCCCCATAAGGTATTATAATAAGCCGCGCCGTTTACAATGTCCGGCGAAAATTTTACTTTGTAATTTCGGACTTTGTAATGACCGTCGTTGAATTTGTACTCTTTTTTGTTTAAGCGGACTTTAACCTTTTTCACCTGCGTACGCCTTGCCATATCCGCAAACACATATTTGCTGTAATCGGTGCTTAACGGAACCTTTACCTGTTTTTGCACTGAATCGGCTTTAACCAACGTTCTGCGCGGTAAACTTTTTTTCTTCTTTTCTTTTTCCAGTCTTTTGAAGAATACGGTCTTTTCGAGCTGCACGGGACCCAGCTCCAGCGGATTTTTGATTAAATAGATATCCCAGCCGCCTTCCTCGAAAGAGGTAAAAACCAATTGCTTTCCGTCCTGATCCAACGACAACTGAAAGGCGCCGGTCAATAAATTTGTAACAGCCCAGCTACTATCCTTCTCCAAATCGTGACGGTAGATATTAAAAATTCCGTTCCGGTCGCTCACATAAAAAAGTGTTTTATTATCGGGCGCAAAGATAGGATCCGCTTCCCGGTAAGGCGTATCGGTAATCCGTTTCATTCCGGAGCCGTCTTTATTAACGATATAAATATCGTTGTTGCGAAAATTATGTTTTGAAATATCAAACTCTTTCGGAATGGAATCGGGATTCACATATTTGCCGCGGTCAGAGACAAACACAATCTTTTGCCCGTCGCTCGACCATTTGGGATAACCGTCCGAGAAAACATCGTCGGTGATTTTTTTCAGCGATTCATCTTTAACATTGAAAATATAAATATCGCTTGCGCCGTCCATGTTTCCGATAAACGCAATTTCGTCGCCCGCCGGCGACCAGGTTGCGGAATAAATTCCGTCAAGATTAAACTTATATTGTTTAAAATCGTCTTTATCGAGATCGTAAATGTAAATCGCGTCCTGATCTCCCGCTTTAGCCGCAAGAACTATTTTCCTGCCGTCCGGCGACCAGCCCATCCCGGGAGTCAACCATTTCAATTCTTCAAAATTGGTGGAGGTCTCCCCTTTGATCAACCGTTTAATAATTTTATTTTCAATGACATCCATTAAATAGATGGATTGCTTTCCGCCCCGATCGGACAAAAAGACCAGTTTATCGCCGCGCGGAGAAAGGGCGGGACTGCTGTTTAAAAAATTACGTTTCTTTTTATGATCGGTTAATTGACGGGCAATATCGCTCGCTTCTTTGCGATCGGCAATATCGGGCCAATACTCCTTTCGCATCTGTTTTTGCCACTCTTCGGACAACTCTTTCAGATTAATCCCCAAAGCCGATTTAAAGGCGCCTTCAAAACGAAAGCTGCCCTTAATTTTATGCAATATTTCGCCCACCTTTTGCCGACCGTATTTTTCGGAGATATAACGAAAAAGACTTTGTCCGCCCTGATAAGCCAGATAATAACTCAGATATTCAATGGGCGGCAAATAGCCGGAAATAGTAGCGTCTCTTAAAATCATATCCGCCCGGGTATCCCAACCCACCGAAAGAAACTCCGCCAAACCCTCGGCAAACCAGGTCGGCACGGGCACAACCTGTCCCGAAATTATGGACTGCAACGAACCGCCGTAAAGCATATCGTTCATCACCGCATGAACCAATTCATGATGAATTACGTGGCGGAATTGATCATACGAACCTTCATAAGGAATTACGACCCTATTTTTGAACAGCTCGGTAACTCCGCCGACGCCTTCCGGCAGAAACTCCTCCACCACATTGGTTTGCTGAAAATCGTTGTGCGATTTATAAACAATAATCACCACTCGCTTGGAAAGGTCGTAATTAAAATCCTGTTGCAACTGGACGTAAGATGTTTCCGCAATATTAGCCACAAAAGTAGCTATTTTATAACTTCCTTTATAAAAATAAACGTCGAAGTGCTCCGATTGTACATAATGCCAATCAAACTCTTTATACTGTACTTTGTTCTTCCCGAATTGAGCCCGCAGCGGAAGTGATGTCAACATTAAAATAAAAATTAATGGCATCAATTTACGCATAATTTGCCTCCAACTAAACCGTTAAATTCAAAGTAAAGATAATCTCGTCAACATTCAAGACAAAAGTGATTTGAACATTTGATGTTTCACTGTTATATTAATCCCGCTTATTAATAACGAAAATAACGTAAGATGAGTTCTGTGCAAAAATATTTTAGATTTTTCATTATCGCGGCTCTTTTGTTTTCATTCGGCTGTCAAAAACAAGATAAAAACAATCTGATTGACAAAAAAACATTTGGCGCTTTAATTGCCGAGATGATGACTATTCAGTATCTGAAAATCGATAAAGAGGAAAAGACTCTTCTTGTCAAGAACTTGTTTTCCAAATATGGCGTTACCAAGGGAATGTTCATAAAAACACGGGATTATTATTCAAAGGACCCCGTGTATTGGGAAAAAATCTTTAAGATAGTTAAGCAAAAACTAAACGAAGAAACCGTTAAGGAGCGCAGAAAAACGGCAAACCGCCCGCTAAAAGAGGCGTTAAAAAAATACCCCGATAAATAACTTTGCAGAATATCCGAATCGGAAAGCTTTATTTTTTAGCCTTATTCACGTTCTTGCTTACTAAAAAATCCGCCCAGATTATTGTCGCAAGCGCGGGATTAAAATCTTCGATACCCACGGGATTTAAGCGTTCGTTAAAATGCAGACCCTCCGGAATATAGCCGAGAATTCCCTCATTTACCAGATCGAAAAGAGGGGTGAAATAATTTTTCCATATTTTATCGATTTTATCCGCGTCGTCCGAATATTTCAGCAGCGCCTGCACATAAAAAATAATTGTCCAGGGCCATACGGCGCCGTTGTAAAAATCAAGTAATTCCGTTGTATCCGAATACTCGTTTTTCCGATATCCGCTGTCATAAATCGACTGGGAACGCAAACCATAAGGCGTGAGCAATTCTTCTTCGATTCGGGATAGAACCTTTTTGGCAAAAGCATCGTCGCACACGGAAAAGGGCAAACAAAGAGGAATAATCTGATTAAGTCTGAAATCCTCGTTAGCCGAATCGTGATTGATAAAATCATAAAAAATTATTTTTGATTTACTGACAAATTTTTTATTAAAACTTTCCCGCACTTTTTCCGCCAGTTGCCGATATTTTGCGGTAAGACGCCGCTTTTTTAATTTTGAACTGAAAAGTTCCAGAGTTTTTAAGGCGTTATACCAAAGGGCGTTTACTTCTAACAATTTTCCGTAACGATACACCTCATTATTTTCTTTTTTTAACGGGAACCACGAAACATTAATCGAACGATCGCCCGCAAAAACAAGTCCGTCTTTTCCGGCATAAATATTAAACGTTGTTCCTTTTAAATAACAATCGACAATCGAGCGAAGTTTTTCGAATAACTGTCCTTCGATAAATTGCAAATCGCCGGTGATCTTGTAATACAAATAAATTACGTAAATCAGCCATAAGCCCAAATCCGCCTGATTGTACACCGGTTTTTCATCTTTTACGGGATAATTGGTGGGAAGCAGCCCGGAATCGAGATAGTTGAGAATATTCAGAATTGTGTTCTTAAAATGCGCGTAATTTTTTGTCGTGTAAAGGATAGCGGCTAATTCGAGCAAAAAGTGAAGCAGGTTCTTCTGATTATTCATCTGGGAAACAGGGAATTCAAATTTATCTTCGCGAAAAAGGATGGATCGTTGCAACGATTTCCCTATTGGGGTTACCAAAGGATTACGGGTAGAATAATTGAACAAATTGAGATCGCGACGTTTGGTTTCCCGGTAAAATTGTTCTTCAAAATCCAGTTTAAAATCGTCCAGAGAATCGGTGGCAACAAAAAGATCGAATTTTTCGTAAGGCTTTAATTCCACCTGAAAAAAGCCCGGGTTAAAAAGATCTTCTTTGCTCTGTCCGTATTTTTGAAAATCTTTAGCATAAATAAAGCTGTGATACCACAAAGAAGCCGTAATGAATTCGCCTTTGTCAAAATAAATGTACAATTCCGGCATTTCGGGTCGCGGCGCCCAGCGGACAAAAGAGTTGCCCAAATAGGTATCGGTGTTCAAACCCTGAATTTCGCGGTTTAACAAATCGTTGAAGCGCACGGCAATAAAGGGTTTAATAACCAGAGTAACGGGGCGTCCCTGATTCATTAATTCGTAACGAACAAGTAAAATGTTTTGATGTTCCAAAAGAAACAATACTTTGCGGATACGACGGTCTTCGATTTTGTAAACAAAGGTGGGAAAAGGATTTAAAGAAAATTTCTCCTGATACTGATAACCGTGGGGATAAACGCTGTCCTTGTAGCGGTTAGTCGAAATTTCGAACAACCGGTTTTCAATAAAAATAGTCTCTTCAAATTTGGCAAGCGTTACAACTTTTCGGTCCAACGACGAATGAGGGACCACAAGTAATCCGTGTTCGCGGCGCAGATTCATTCCGGTTACACTTGAACTGGAATAGGCGCCGAGTGCATTTGATTCGAGCCATTCGTAACGTTGAAACTCATTGATATTATGCAACACATCCTTATGAAATTCCATAATCTTTCCTTCGTCTCCTGTTTTCATTGATTAAATACTAACTTAAGTTTTGTGAAAAATAAATTAAAAATCGTGTTTCATGTCAAAGAAAAATTGTTTTATTGAGCTCCCTTTCTTTTAATTACGGCAATAAATGTTTCCCATAATAACCTGAGATAGCCCCTTAAACTGACAACTTCGCGGTACTCGCCCAACCTCTCCTGTTCCAAAGCCGATAAAGAAATCAACGCCGATTGAAAGCTGTCGTGAAGCGCCCTGTCTTCCGCCGTTAAATCCGATCGTCCTCTTGCCTGCCAGAAACCTGCTAAGCCCAATCGTCCCTGAAAACGGATTCTGGCTACCTCCGACATATCGAGATTATCGCTCCTTAAACCCTCCGCCTGCAATATTTCCGCCTCTTGTTTCGGCAACGCCCAAATTCCCACCAGACTCAGATCGCCTTTTAACACATTGATTAAAAGCGGCAGTTCATCCAGACTTGTTCTTCTTAAAAATCTTCCTACCCGGGTTACCCGCGGATCATTCTCGATTTTCCGATAGGGTCCCGATTTGTACACATTTTTGTTTTCGGATTCGTTCAGACGATTATCGGCATTCTCGTACATTGTACGAAAAACATAATATTTTACCGATTCTTCTTTTATATATTGATAGTGATTTTTATCTTTAGATTCAAATTTAGGTCTTTTTAATCTTTCACTAACATAAAACACCGACCCGCGCGAATCCAATTTAATGAGAATTGCAATAATTAAAAAGAGCGGTAAAAGCAAAATCAAACCGATCAGCGCGATTGTTTTGTCGATCAAACCGATAAGCAGACGATTTGCCTTAACCTTCAACGGTTCTTTTAAATAGTCGCTGATAATAAAATTTTCTTCCACAAACGTGCCGAATAAATTTTTCAGTGAAATGTAGCAATTCTTAGCCACAATCGAATCTCTCAACTCCACCATTTTGCCGATATAGGTGTTATCCAAAATAATGCTTTGGGTTATCGTTGCGCCGCGATCTATTTTAACGTTGTTTCCTATTATCGCCGGACCGCGAACGGTAACTTCTTTGCCGATCTCGCAACGGTCGCCGATCAAAATCGGTCCGACGGCGTCCTCCTCAAAATTAGCCTTGATCCTGCAGCCCCGCCCGATGATAATATCGTCTTTAACGGGTCTCCCCTCGATCCATTCTTTAAAAATTCCCTGTTCCAGCAATTTCAAATTTAGTTTCCAGTAATAATGCAAAGAAGAGAGGGGTTCAAAAAAACCGTCGGTCTTAATCACATTAATATCGACATTTTTCCGAAGTAAAGCGGAGACCAGGTCTTGCGCTATCGAATTTATATTTTTGTCGTCCAAAAAATCCAAAAGATCGGGTTCCAACAAATACAGCCCGGTTAAAAGCAGCGTCTGTTCATTTTCCCTCGATTTTTTAATCCGGTTTATTTTCAGCAGCTTTTTGCTTTCCGGATCGTATTGAATTTCAAAATGATTTTTAATCGGATTAAATTCGGCGCAAACCAGCGAAAGCATTTTTTGGGAAGCCTTATGTTCGGCGACGGCTTTTTCCCAGTTCAAAAAGGTAAAAAAATCGGCGTCGCTAAAAATAAAAGGAGCGTCCAAAGAGCTGCGAATTTTTCGCAGACAGCGGAAATCGCCGTATAATTCTTTTTCCAGAGAATACGAAATTTTTACGCCCAACCTTTTTCCGTCCTTAAAATACCGCTCAACCTGTTCCGGAAAATTGTGCAGAATTATTTTAATATCTTCGATACCCGCCTTTTTGGCTTGAAGGATGTAATATTCGAGCATCGGACGATTTAACAAAGGCGCCATCGCTTTGGGAATTAACCGGGTAAGCGGATTCAGAGAGTGATCCACGCCTTTTACGAAAAAAACCGCTTTCATCCGACATCCTTAAATGATTTTCTGACCTCGAGACAGTGTCTGTTTTTTTCGTCAAGGATGAACCGGGTTTCATCCATAAACTTCACAATGATCGAAAGTCCCATGCCCCCGGCTGAAATATGTTGAAGAATATCGTCGAGAGGCATATCTTTGACATTTTTTTTAAACCAGAGCTTTAAAGAACGTTCATTCTCCACATAACCTCTCAGCTCGCCGTCAAGCGTTGTTAAAATCAAATGATCGGTGCCTATGAGTTTTTTGGGGTATGGCGGGTAATATCCGTTAATTTTCATTCCCTTCCCCTCATCCGGAAAACGGATTAAAAGCGAGGGTTTTTGCAGTTCAAAATAAATTGTTACCAACTGATCTTTTGATTTGGGCGTATGTTTTAAGATGTTGACAAACGCCTCATTTACCGTTGATCTCAATTGTCCGGACAACAATTCGGGGTCTTTTACCTTGAAATGTTGAATGAGAATATCCACAAAATTCTCAACGGTCGCCAAATATTCCAGATCTGACGGCACGGACAAAATAATTTGTTTTTGCATGATTTTAAAAACTGTTTATTGCGTCTTCCTGTTTATCAAAAATATCAAAAATCCGATAAAGTCTCGTTAATTCAAACATGGCGCGTACCGGCGGCTGTAAACCGACGATCTTTAAATCTCCGTTGCGCATTGTCGCTTTTTTTAAGCCAGCCACCAGAGCGCCTAAAAACGAACTGTCCACAAATTCGCATTCGCTTAAATCCACCACCACATTTGAGGTTTGTTCGTCGATCTTTTTAAGGAGCTCTTCTTTAAGCTGTCCCGAAAATTCAACGGTCGCGCGCTTCTTGTGAATTTTCGCCACCAGTACCCCGTTTTTCAGATCAAATGAAAATTCCATATTTGCTCTCCTTTTATCTTATTATTTCGCTTGTCGTTAAAAATCTTTAACCTGCCGGGATTAAAAATTCCGTTGTTTCCTCATTATTTGCCTTTCCTCTATTTTTAAGAACGAAAGCAGGTTATTGGCGTTCCCCTTGCCGGGAACGGAAAACCGACCGACCTTTTTTAAAGAGCAGGCTGCCTTTTTTCGCCCCCCAATAAAGGCGTCTTACTTTTTGCGGACTGCGCTGTTTAGACATCCGCTCATTGCGCTTGCCTAATTTTATCGATCATGGTCTTAAGATAGTACAACGGATTATCCGGTAAATCAATGTTAAAGACGGATTTGAATCTGCTTACGTCTGCCGTAAATTTTACAACCTCAACCGTTCTGGGAGGATCAACGACAATCTTATTTTTCGTTTTGGTTAATCTCATAATTTGTTCCGCCAGTTCAAAGAGCGTTGTTCCTTTTCCCGAACCGATATTTGTCGGACCGCCGGGCGCCTCGGTATTGTTCATGGATTCCATCAGCGCGGCAACGACTATTTCGATCGAAACAAAATCGATGACCTGTTTGCCGCCGTAAATATGAATATCCCGATGCTTAAACACATTATTTAAAAAGATCGGAATAACCCGGTCGAAATCCCTTTCGCCGTAAACATTAGCCAGCCGCAGAATTACAACTTCAAAGTCGTTCATGTTTTGAAAGACCTCGCAATACTTCTCTCCCGCCACCTTACTTGCGCCATAGATATTTTTTGAAGAGAGGGGGTGTTTTTCATCGACCGGCAGATATTGCGCTTCGCCGTAAGCTTCGCGGGAAGAAGTAAAAATAACCCTTTTTACTCCGGCGGCTTTGCACGCCTTTAGTACGTTGAATGTTCCGACCACATTTGTTTTAAACGAGTAATTAATATTCTGCACCGCGCCCATCACGTTCGATTGCGCAGCCAGATGAAAGACAATCTCACAGTCGCGGCAAGCGTCCCGAACCTGCTCGTAAAAACGGATATCTCTATTTAAAAATTCAATCTTTCCTTTTTTCAGATGATTTTTTATGTTTTCGATTTTACCTCTGAACAAATTATCCAAAACGCGAACCGAATATCCTGCGCCGACTAAACGATCGACCAGATGGCTCCCGATAAATCCCGCTCCGCCCGTTACAAGAACCCGCATTTCCGCTCCTTAAGGTTTTTTGAGTTGAGTTATTTATCGTCTTTTTTTTAGATAAGATTAGCAAATTCAGGATTTTGAAAGCAGCGGAAAACAAATTGATCCGGCAACAGAAACCCCTGAAAAGATCAAGTATCAGGGCGTCTTACGCGTCGAATTATTCCGCTGCGCTTAGCGTTCGGCAAAAGGATAAATTCGGTTTAAGGGAATCGTCTGTTTTCAGAAATTCGATCTGCCGCAACCGGACAAAAATTAATCAACGCCCTTAAAAATTCCCCTGCCGATTATCCGAATAATTAAAGTAAAAACGCAAATTTCGGCTTATTAAAACAAATTTTTAGCCGTCCGGCAACAAATATTTAAATTCTTCAAAAAACAATCAAAAATTTTTTTACTCTATTTTAATAATAAACAAACCTTTTGATAAAATACAAAAATATAGTGAATAATTTGCTTTGATTTTTTTAATGCTTTAAATTCAGACCTTCGTTTTTTTTGGTAAAATCGTGTTGTGAATGTTACAGTAGAGGAAACGATTTATGACGGGTTTTTACATTGCTTTGATTTTTTTCGTTACCGGCATGTTTTTAGTTGCGGTAACATTATTATTTTCACGCTTACTTCAAACCAAAAAGCCTTCGCCCGATAAATATCTCACCTATGAGTGCGGTGAGTTACCTCAGGGAGGCGCCTGGATTCGCTTTAATAACCGCTTTTACATCATCGCTCTTATTTTTATCATCTTTGACGTGGAAATTGTCTTTATGTTTCCGTGGGCGGTTGTTTACGGCAAAATAGGTTTGCTCGCGTTTGTCGAGATGTTCATTTTTATTGTTGTTCTGTTGGTTGGTCTGGCTTATGTTTGGGCTAACGGCGACCTGCAATGGGTTAAGCCTCGTCCGAAACTTGAGCATCTACCTAAAGCGAAAGGGAAATAATAATGAGCGAGACTATAGATCCCGGTTTGAGAAATAACGTCTTATTTACCACCATGGATAAACTGTTTTCCTGGGCGCGGCAGGGTTCTCCCTGGCCCATCACATTTGGTCTTGCCTGTTGCGCTATTGAGATGATGGCAACCGGCGCTTCCCGTTTTGATCTGGACAGATTGGGAATGTTTTTTCGCCCCAGTCCGCGGCAATCGGACATAATGATAGTTTCGGGAACGGTTACCATTAAAATGGCTCCCTTGCTCAGGCGTTTGTACAATCAGATGCCGGAACCCAAATATGTTATTTCGATGGGCAGTTGCTCCAACAGCGGCGGTCCTTACTGGCAGTACGGCTATCATGTTTTAAAAGGCGTCGATCAAATTGTTCCCGTGGATGTTTATGTGCCCGGCTGTCCGCCGCGCCCCGAAGCCTTGATCGACGGCATTCTGCAATTAAAAGAAAAAATCAAGAACGAGCGTATTTTCTCCAAAAAAGGATAATACTATGGAAGCCAAAGAAATTTATCAAAGACTAAAGGACGCTTTTCAGGACGATATTTTGGAGTTTAATGCAGAGGTTTTGCAGCCCTTCATAAAAATATCTCCCGATAAGACGGAAGAAATTGCTCAGTTTTTACGTGATGAAGATGATTTGGAATTCGACTATTTAATGTGCCTTTCCGGTTTGGATTTAGGCGAAAACCTCGGCGTTGTTTATCATCTCTATTCCATGAAATTTAATCATAAAATCGTTTTAAAGACCGAGGTCAGTAAAGAACAGCCAAACGTCAATTCCGTTGCGGATATATGGCGCACAGCCGATTGGCATGAGCGCGAAGCTTATGACTTATTGGGCATTAATTTTGTGAACCATCCCGATCTGCGCAGGATACTGCTTCCCGACGACTGGGAAGGTCACCCCTTGCGCAAAGATTATCAACCGCCAAAATCATGGCACGGAATCCCTGTTACTTTAGCAAATGAGGAAGAACAAGATGGCGCAAACGAATAATTTTCCCGAAACGCGATTCGAGCTGGAAATTCCGGATCCTCTCAAAACGGACGAATTTATTTTAAATATGGGTCCGCAGCACCCCAGCACGCACGGCGTTTTAAGAGTGCTGTTAAAAACCGACGGCGAAATTGTCGAAAGCGCGACTCCTTACATCGGCTATCTGCACCGTACTTTTGAAAAGCACGCGGAGCGTATGACATGGCCTCAGGTTGTGCCTTATGTTGATCGTATGGACTACCTGGCGTCAATGAATAATAGTCTGGGTTACGCTTTGGCGGTCGAAAAGATGATGGGTCTGGAGGTTAACGAGCGGGCTCAGTACTTACGAATCATTGTTTCCGAGCTTAATCGTATTGCCAGCCATCTGGTCTTTTTGGGAACTTACGGTCTGGACGTGGGAGCTTTTACTCCCTTTTTGTACGGCTTTCGCGAACGGGAGCGAATTATTGATCTGTTCGAAGAAATTTCCGGCGGACGTCTGCTGTACAATTACATCTGGATTGGCGGCGTCGCCTTTGACGCTCCGGACGGCTGGTTGGAGAAGGTCAATGAATTTTGCGATTATTTTGAACCTAAAATAAAAGAATACAACGACCTTCTTACGTTTAATAAAATTTTCATCGAACGCACAGCCAATGTCGGCGTAATACCCGCCGATCTTGCCATTAATTACGGATTAAGCGGACCCACTCTGCGCGGTTCGGGCGTAAATTTTGATCTCCGCAAAAATGATCCGTACTGCATTTATGACCGCTTTGATTTTAACGTGTGCATCGGTAAAGGCGAACAGGGAACGGTCGGCGATTCCTGGGATCGTTACTATGTTCGCATCGAAGAGATGGTTGAATCGGCAAAAATCATTCGTCAGGCTGTTAATCAAATTCCGGACGGGGACGCCAAAGAAACAGTTCCCAGAAATGTCAGAGTACCTGCCGGCGAAATTTATTTCAGAACGGAAACGCCGCGCGGCGAGCTGGGCTATTACATTGTTTCCGACGGCGGGAAAAATCCGGTTCGGGTAAAAGTAAGAGCTCCGGCTTTTTGTAATTTAAGCATCCTGCCGGCTGTGGCGCGCGGAACCATGGTTGCCGATCTTGTGGCAATTTTGGGAAGCCTTGATATCGTTCTTGGAGAAATTGATCGCTAACGAAATGATATGAGGAAGGTATGGAACCAATTTTGAAACTTTTTACTGACCTGCTACCCGGTCTTTCGCAACTACCCTATTGGTTGCTGGCTACCCTGGCTGCTTTGATAGCCGCCCTGGTGCTTTTCGGATTTATCGCCGTCTTTGCGCTGTTTGCTATATGGCTGGAACGTAAAATTTCGGCGCACATGCAAGACCGGCTGGGACCTATGGAAGTCGGCGGCTGGCACGGCTGGGCGCAGACCATTGCAGACACATTAAAACTCCTGATGAAAGAAGACATTATTCCGGAAAAAGCCGACCGCATTCTGTTCAAATTGGCGCCGATGATTGTTTTTTCGGTGTCCATCGCCAGTTTTGTGGTTTTGCCCTGGAGCCGGGACTTTATTCCCGCCGATCTGAACGTCGGTTTGCTTTACATTCTTTCCATTTCGTCATTGGCAGTCATCGGTATTTTGATGGGCGGCTGGGCGTCGAACAATAAATGGTCGCTTTACGGAGCGATGCGCTCTGTGGCTCAGATTGTTTCTTATGAAATTCCGATCAGCCTGTCTTTAATCACCGTTATTTTGATTACCGGAACCCTGAGCATGCAGGGCATTGTTCAATCGCAGCAGGGAAATTTTTTATCATGGAATATTTTCCACTATTTCCCGTTTATGTTTGTTGCTTTTGTCATTTATTTTATCGCTTCCCTGGCTGAAGTTAACCGCACCCCCTTTGATCTGCCGGAAGCGGAATCGGAGCTTGTAGCCGGATTCCACACCGAATATTCGGGCATGCGGTTTGCCTTTTTCTTTTTAGCGGAATACGCCAACATGTTTATCGTTTCCGCCATCGCCGCCACCGCCTTTTTAGGAGGCTGGCTGCCGCCTTTTTCATTTCTCGACTTTATTCCGGGACCTTTCTGGTTTTTCGGTAAGGCTCTGTTTTTGGTTTTTGTTCAGATGTGGTTGCGCTGGACTTTGCCGCGCTTACGCGTTGATCAATTGATGTACACCTCGTGGAAGGTGTTAACTCCGTTCTCTTTTGTTCTGATTTTGATTGTAAGTTTCTGGCAATTGCTAACTCTGTAATAAAGGATGATTCCCATGAGAGAATATTTTAAGAATATATACGAAGCAATTGTGACAATTCTGATTGGAATGGGGGTTACCTTCAGGCATCTGTTTGTTCCCTCGGTTACGTTACAATATCCGCACGAAAAGCTCAAACTCCCCGAACGATCCCGAATGAAGCTTTTTGTAAATATTGACGACTGCATCGGCTGTCGGCAATGCGAACGCGCCTGTCCAGTGGATTGTATTACGATAGATACCATTAAAGCAGGCAAGGACGAAGATTTAGGCGCGGCTTCAAACGGTCAAAAAAAGCGCTTCCATGTCACTAAATTCGATATCGACATGTCTTTGTGCTGTTTCTGCAATCTGTGTACATTCCCCTGCCCTACCGAGTGTATTTACATGACGCCGGAGTTCGATTTTGCGACTTATGATCGCAATAATCTGATCTATCATTTTTCGAATTACACTCCGGAGCAGGTACAGGAATTGAAAGAACGGGAAGCACAGCAAAAAGCGGCTCTGGCAAATGCCAAAACCGGAAAAAAGCCGGAGCAAAAGTAAAATTTGTAAATTCGGAAAATCGATCTGTAGTCAAATAGATTAGAGAAAAGCGGAGAAAAATTGAATGGAAATGCAGGAAGTTTTATTTTACGCTATTATGGCGTTTACGATTTTTTCTGCGGTCATCGTTGCTTTTGCTAACAAGCTCATCCATTCTGCGTTTGCCCTGCTGTTTACTTTTGTAGGATTTGCAGGACTTTATATTTATTTAAGCGCAGATTTTCTGGCTGTTACTCAGATTATCATCTATGTCGGAGGTATTCTGGTATTGATTTTATTCGGCGTATTGATGACGCAAGATATTTACGACGTAAAAGCCATAGCGGCTCACAATCCTTTGCTGCTAAGTTTGGGCGGCGGCGCTTTTACCGCCATTATTATAGCGGTTCTTATAAGTAAAAAACCATGGTTTACCTTGTTAAACAAGGAATTTGCACCTACTACCGCCACTATCGGCAAGTTGATTTTGTATGAATATCTTTTACCTTTTGAAATTGCCTCAATTTTACTTTTGGGAGCTTTAATAGGAGCCGTTTATCTTGCACGTGCGGAGGACAAGGACAAATGAATTCAATAATTCCTTATTTGATTGTCGGCGCTATTGTTTTTGTGCTTGGTATTTTTACCATTGTTTACAAAAAAAATGCCGTCGGAATTTTAATGGGCGTCGAGCTGGTGCTGAATTCGGTTAACATCAATTTTATTGCTTTCGCCAAATTTGTTGACACGGGCATCCACGGTCAGATTATCTCTATTTTTGTGATTATTCTTGCGGCAGCCGAAGCGGCGATTGCTCTGGCTATTATTCTGAATATTTATCGCATGAAAGCCACTGTTGACGTGACACAATTGAATAAAATGAAACACTAATAAAGCGATTGCAGGAGAAAATATGATAACGCTTGCGCTTTATATCTGGTTACTGCCTCTACTGGCGTTCACAATTCAAATTTTTCTTGGTAAACGACTACCCCGTAAGGGCGATTGGGTCTCGGTTTCTGCGATCGGAATCTCCTTTGCTCTCTCTTTAATTCTGTTTATTCGAATGTTATCGAATTACTCGCCGGACTTTCAGGTAACCGCCTCCGTGCCATGGATTAATATCGGACAGTTCAAAATCGATATGGGAATTTATATCGATAATTTTGCAATTGTCATGCTCATGGTTGTTACAACGGTTAGTTTTCTGGTTCACGTCTATTCCATCGGTTACATGGCGGGAGATCCCTTATACAACCGTTTTTTTGCCTACCTGTCGCTCTTTAGTTTTTCGATGCTGGGTCTGGTTTTGTTCGACAATTTATTCGGCATTTTTGTCATGTGGGAATTGGTGGGAATTTGTTCCTACCTGTTGATCGGCTATTATTTTGAAAAAGATTCAGCCGCCAACGCCGGTAAAAAAGCGTTTATTACAAACCGCATCGGCGATTTCGGATTTTTATTGGGTCTGTTGGTTGTGTTTACAGCCATCGGAAGCTTTAACTTATCTGATGTTTATCAGGGCGTGGCTCAGGGAAAATTGAGCGGCGGTTTACTCACTGCTGCGGGAATTCTTTTGTTTTGTGGAGCTATAGGGAAGTCGGCTCAGTTTCCGTTGCACGTATGGCTGCCGGACGCCATGGAGGGCCCCACCCCTGTTAGCGCTTTAATACACGCCGCGACTATGGTGGCAGCCGGCGTGTATCTTGTGGCTCGGATTTCGTTTATGCTTTCATTCGACGCCATGTTGGTGGTCGCTTATATCGGCGGTTTTACCGCGCTTTTTGCGGCAACCATTGCCATCACCCAAAACGATATCAAACGCGTGCTGGCTTATTCCACCATCAGTCAGCTTGGCTACATGATCATGGCTATGGGCGTGGGCGCTTATTCAGCCGGTTTTTTCCACCTGGTAACTCACGCCATGTTTAAAGCCGGTCTGTTCCTTGGTTCCGGTTCGGTAATCCATGCCATGCATCACGCCATGGAAAAAACGAACGTTCACGAAGACCCCAATGATATCCGTTTGATGGGCGGCTTTAAAAACAAAATGCCGGCTACTTACATTACCTTTTTGGTCTTTACTCTGGCAATTTCCGGAATCCCCTTCTTCTCCGGATTTTTAAGCAAAGACGCAATTTTAGGCGGAACTCTTGCTTTTGCCATGAGTCAGTCTAATCCGGTTCATTATTTGCTTCCTTTCTTTGGTTTTACGGCGGCTATTATTACCGCTTTTTACATGTTCCGAGTGGTCATCAAAACCTTTTACGGCGAACCTAAACGTCCCGATTTGTACGAGCACATTCACGAAAGTCCGAAAGTGATGACAGTGCCGTTAATGGTTTTAGCCTCGCTGAGCATTTTTATTTTTTACACGCTGCCTTCGTTCAATCCGATAAGCGCCGAACAGGGCTGGTACGAACAACTGATCGAAAAACCGGCGTCCGCGGTCAGCGCACAGTTGGGTTATCCTGTATTGGAAATTTCGGAACAGATCGAACATTCAGCCCATGTAAACGGAATGATGATTTCCATTCTGTTCGCATTGACCGGTATTGCGCTGGCTTTTCTGTTTTACTTCTGGAAAAAGGTCGATGTTGAAGCTCTGACGGAAAAAATAAAACCCTTATATACATTGTCTTATCATAAATACTTTTTTGACGAATTGTACAACGCTACTGTGGTCAAAGGTTTGTTAGCCTGGAACAACCTATTGGCGTGGTTCGATTCTAACGTTATCGACGGAATTGTTAACGGTTCCGCATTCATTATGCGCCACTTTTCGTCCTTTACCGGAAAGTTTGATTTGGGATTCATCGACGGTCTGGTTAACGCCGTCGGCGATTTAACCCAGGATGTGGGACAGAGCGTACGAAAAATTCAGACCGGTCAGGTGCAATACTACATTTTAGGAGCGCTTGCCGGATTGGTGTTGATTATTGTTACGGTGTTGATTTAAACAATTGAAGGCAATATTAAAAAACAGTAATTAAGAATTTCGGAAATAAATCCCGGAACGTTATTCAGAGCGGCATAGCGGTCGAAGAACCCCGGGTTTGTAATTAAAAAAGATAATTAACGGTTTGAATTGGAAAGAGATAAATAGGAGTCAGGTTTATGGGATTGCTTAGCCTTGTTACATTTATACCGGTTTTTGGCGCCTTAATCGTGCTTCTTATTCCCAGACAAAATGAAAAAGCGGTTAAAATCGTCTCTGCCGTCATTACTTTTATTCCCTTTGTTTTGGCAACCTACATGTGGGGACAATTCAACTACACAATGAGCGGCATAAACAATGAAGCTCAATTCCAGTTTGTTCAACATTTTAAGTGGATTCCCGCTTACAATATCGAATACTTTATCGGTGTGGACGGACTGAGTTTCCCCATGGTTTGGTTGACAACGCTGCTCAGTTTTCTGGCAATAATAGCGTCATGGAATATTAATAAAGCCGTAAAAGGCTATTTTGCTTTATTCCTGCTATTGGAAACCGGAATGCTGGGTGTTTTTGTTTCACTCGATTTTTTCCTGTTTTACATCTTCTGGGAAGTAATGTTGTTACCGATGTACTTTTTAATCGGTATCTGGGGCGGTCCGCGTCGGGAATATGCGGCGATTAAATTCTTTTTATATACTTTGCTCGGATCGGTTTTGATGCTGATCGTCATGTTGGCGCTTTATTTTAACGTTAAAGATCCCGTTACCGGCGGACACACCTTTAACATGCTGCTTATGATGGACCAAAGCAATCATTCCGGTTGGCTGCTCGGCGTTGACGTTCGCCTTTGGTTGTATATTTTGTTGTTCATCGGATTTGCCATTAAAGTGCCTATTTTTCCGTTCCACACATGGTTACCGGATGCGCACGTGGAAGCGCCCACAGCTATCAGCGTAATCCTTGCCGGAATTTTATTAAAGATGGGAACCTACGGACTCTTCCGCCTCAGTTATCCTATCTTTCCGGATGTGGCGGTTAAAACAGCGTACATGCTCGCCGTGCTCGGCGTTATCAACATTCTTTACGGCGCTTTTGTCGCCATGGCGCAGAAAGACCTCAAGAAGATGGTGGCGTATTCCAGTGTCTCGCACATGGGATTTGTTTTGTTGGGAATGTCCACTTTTACCGATGCCGGAATGAACGGCGCTCTTTTTCAGATGTTCAGCCACGGTATGATCACAGCTATGCTCTTCTTGTTGGTGGGCGTAATTTACGATCGCGCTCATCATCGCGAAATTGACGGCTTCGGCGGTCTTGCCGTAAAAATGCCGATTTTCGCGGGCGTGGCTACTTTAGCTTTTTTTGCCGCTCTGGGTCTGCCCGGAATGACGGGATTTATTGCCGAAGTCATGGTCTTCATCGGCACATTCAGCGTGTACAGAACGCTCACTATTCTCGCCGTATTGGGCATTATCGTGACCGCTTCGTACATCTTGTGGACCGTGCAGCGTGTGTTTTTGGGTAAATTGAATCCAAAATACGAAAACATTTCCGAAATTAGCGGTCGCGAACTGTTCACTCTGGTTCCCCTCGGAATTCTGGTTATTCTGTTTGGCATCTATCCGATACCGATTCTGAATTTGTTCCGCGCATCGATGACCCATTTAATTAACCTAATTCCGTAATTGTGGTTGGCTAAAAGGAAATTGGACCTATGGATAACTTGAGTAGTTTATCGTACTTTGTACCGGAATTGTTTTTAAGTGCAGCAATATTAATAATCATTATCATTGATTTGCTTCTGAAAAAGGAGCAAAAAATCTGGACCGGGTTTCTGTCGGCGGCTGCACTGATCATAAGCACATTCTTAATTTTTCAACAATACCAGCTATCCGCCAGTGAAATCTTCCGCGGCATGTTAGTCGTTGACTCCATGGCAGTGCTGATCAAATTGATTATCGCCGTTTCAACGACAATCATTATCCTGTTTTCGCTGCCCTTTATTAAAACAAAATCCGAATATTACATGCTTTTACTAATCACCACGCTGGGCATGTTTCTGATGGCGGGAGTTAACGACATTTTGATGATTATACTCGCCATGGAACTGGTGGGATTAATGTCTTACGTTCTTGCCGGCTTTACCAAACGCAATCTGAGATCGAACGAAGGTTCGTTAAAATACATTCTTTACGCAGCAACAAGCACCGGCGTGATGGCGTTTGGCTTTTCCTATCTTTACGGAATGACCGGACAGACAAACCTGTTCAAAATTCAGCAGGCTTTACTTGCCAATCCGCCTCAGCAGGCTGCCTTCTTTATTGTAATGATTCTGATTTTAGCGGGTCTGGGTTACAAAATTGCCATGGTGCCGTTCCATTTTTGGCTGCCGGATGTTTACGAAGGCGCGCCGACGCCTATCACCGCTTTCCTTTCGGTAGGTCCCAAGGCTGCCGGAATAGCTGTTTTGATTCGCTTTTTTACTACCGTGGTTTCCCATTCCGCGCCTGGAGCCGCGCTCTCGTTTCTGCAGAATTTACAGGTGCATATTCCGATGCTGTTAGCCGTTCTCGCCGTACTGACCATGACCCTGGGAAACGTTGTGGCGCTGCGCCAGACAAACATTAAACGATTGATGGCTTACTCTTCCATTGCGCACGCCGGCTACATGCTGATGGCTATGGTCGTATTTAATTCCCAGGGCTATCAGGCGATTCTGTTTTACCTGATTGTTTACCTGTTCATGAACTTCGGCGCATTCTGGGTTATTATCACAATGACTCAAAAATTGGGCAGCGAAGAAATTGACGCTTTTAAAGGACTGGGTTACCGGGCGCCTTATACAGCGGTTTCAATGGCGATCTTCCTTTTCTCTTTGACCGGGCTGCCGCCTTTGGCGGGTTTTATCGGAAAATTTTATCTGTTTTCCGCCGTGGTCAAAGCCGATTGGTATGTGTTAGCCTTGCTCGGCGTTTTGAACAGCGTTATCTCGTTGTACTACTACGCCAATATCGTGCGCGAAATGTTTTTACGCACTACCGAAACGCAGGTTGATATTCCCGTATCTCTTTACGACAAGGTATTGCTGACACTGATGCTTGTTCCTACCGTGCTGTTTGGCATTTACTGGAATCCGGTATTAAGGCTGACGGAGATTTCATTTAATATACTGCGCTAAATTCACAACGCTTTAAAAATTCAACCCGTGTCCCGCCAAGGCGTGACGCGGGTTTTTTTGTTTTAAAGCGGTAAAGGATTTTTCTCTGTTTTTAAAAATACTTTTTCCTTCTCCGAACGCACAATCCGCTGCCGACCGTCCTCTGTCCTGCATTCAATCTTAACGCCGTCCAACCAATCCGTTTAGGGCGTTCCCGTTGACTAAAACGAATTAATTTTTTCTGAAATAGTAAATAGAACCCGCAGAATAAACGGCTAACGAAAAAAACAGAAATACCGGAAAAAAAACATTGCCCGTTAAAATTCCCTCTTTGTACATGGCGTAAATAAAAAACACGGCAACAATGGTCGCCGGAAAGGTAAGCGCCGCCGCCTGAGTCATGTTCCAGTTCTGTTTTTCGTCAAAAAGCTCATCGCCGCCTTTAACTTTAAACAACATGCCGACGTACAAATAGATAAAAAACACGGGCAGCAAAATCAGCTCAAAATAATGTTTATTCATAATCAGGTCCTGCATCAGAAAGGTAAGAATCAATCCCAGAACGCCAAACACAATGCCGATCACATTAACGACGTAAAACAAAGTAACGCTCATCTTCATTTTTCCCGAAAGTTTGGTTTTGGGAAGAATCCAGAAGAACAGCGCCGCCACCAAAAGGACGACGAGCAAAAAAACTTTAATATTCATTTCGCGATCTCCCTTTTTCTGCTTTTCTTAATCTTGATTATCGTCTATGATAAAAAAAATCTCTTCCACCGGTTTGCCGAAAAATCGGGCGATTTTAAGCGCCAGCAACGCCGACGGCACATATCTTCCCTTTTCGATGGAAATAATGGTCTGCCTGGTAACGCCGATTGCTTCAGCCAGCTTGTGCTGTGAGGTTTCATTTTTTTCGAATCGGCAGCGGCGCAAATTGTTTCCTAACTGCATGACAAATCCTGTTGTTAAATATTTTTTACTTTATGTTTAGTTTGTTTTACACATAGTAAACAATTTTCACCTAATTGTCAAGTTTGTTTTACATAGCGCGACGCATCCTTTGTATTTTGCGAATAACCGAACGATTGATTTGAAGATGAGAGCAGAAAATCCCGACTCCGGATACCGATCGGAGAAAAAAGAGAAAACAAGACAGTCGGTCAAAAATCGGGAAGCAATGAGCGGAAAGAGAATCTTCTTTTCTTTTTCAGAGGTACAACAACGTCTTTGCCGTTAAATTTCATTCAGGGCAACTTGCAAATATGAAGATTAACGCCAAATTACCGGTTTCGGAGGCTTGTTTTACGGGTTGGCGATTAACAATCGGCGCAGCCGGGAAATTTAAAAACACTCCTCATAAAATCGGCTCCAACCATTTCGGCAATACGTTATTCATTTTAAGGTCATATCTATTTGATTTTTTACCAATTACAATTTGCGTTTATGAAGTAAAAAATATAAAACCGGCAAAACGAATAAAACGAATAATAATGAACTAATCATTCCTCCGATACCTGTTAAGGCAAGCGTAAACCAAAGATCATTTGCTTTTTTATCGGCTAAAACAATCATCGGCAGAAATCCTAAAATAGTTGTGAATGTTGTCAGAAATATCGGTCTAAGATGCTGCACGCTTCCTTTAACAATTGATCTGATTAAATTCTTACTTTCGTTTAATAGATTTTGGTATTTACTCACAAGAATAATCGAATTGTTCACCACAATACCGCTGATAAACAAAACGCCGACATAGGCTGATTTATTAAAAATTGTATCCGTCAGATAAAAAATAACAAAAATACCGATCAAGCCGGCGGGAATGGTTAAAAAAATTATTAAAGGGTCCAAAAACGATTCGTATAATGAAGCTGTGACCATGTAAATAAATACCAATCCCAAAAGAATAATAAATAGTAAATCATTACTTCCTTCCGTTTTTCTCCTCCAATGTAATGGGAATATTTTATATCCTATTGGTATTTTAAAATCTTTTAAAACATTATCCAAATACTGCTCTCCGAAGTTATAAGGTCCCAAATAATCAAAACTTAACATACGAATGTATTCCTGATTTTCCCTGTGTATTTCCGACATCACCGGCTGTTTACGAGTAACGGAAAATTGATTAATTCTGAATGGCGCACGATTCGCCGCTTGTAACCACATATTTTTAAAAGAATCCAATTGTAAACCGTCAGAATAAACGGATTTTATTGATAAATATTTTTCTTCATTACCCAATTTTATCCGCTCGCCTGTTAACGTTTCTGTTGTATATAATCGAATTAACGGTATAACGTCAACGGGTTTTAAGCCAATGTTTGCCAGTTTACGGCGATTTATATTCATCTGTAAATCATACAAAGGTTCAAACCGAAATCCGATCGGAGCATTAATATCAACATTACGTATGCGAACATTTTTCTCCAATTCATTTTGTAAACGTAAAGCGATATTTTTCAATTCATTATAGTTATAACCAGTAAGTTTTATTCTAAAAGGCGAAACCGATCCGTAAAATCCGCTTGCATAAGGATCGCCATAACCGGAAACAGAAATGTAAACACCTCCCACTTTAGTGGCTCTTTGAATCAATAGTTCTTTCAGATAATACGGAAGATAAGAATAATCATACTCCTTTTTAAATGAGACGCTTAGATATGCGGAGGAAGGACTAATTGTTGTCTCCGTTTTTTCAATACCCTGCTGTGACAGGACTATTTTTTCAAATTCAAGGATAATTTTTTCACTGATTCCCAGATCGCTTCCTTGAGGCATTCTTATGTAAACCGAAAGAATGTTTCCGCGCCACCACCGCCAGGGTTCGCCACGTTGCACGTATTTAAAAAATAGATAAGTCGCTCCGCCAAATAAAGGATCTATGTATTCTCTCGCCTTTTGATAAAAAGGGCTGCCTATTGTGCCATTATAAATTTTTATCGGGTATTCGGACCATTTATTATTGGTTTTTTCTTCTAATGTTTGAGGCAGCAGCCACAAAGGTATGCCAAATGCCAAAACAGACAATATAAGAATGAGTTTTTTCCATCTCAGAATTTTCAATAAAAATTTTTGGTAAACCCGTTTTATGATATTATTGGATATTAAATTTTTGTTATGAGGTTTTTTTATCCTTTTAATAATTTGCCAATAAGATGCGGGTATAAATGTGAAGGAAAATATTACAGAAGCAATCAAGGCTATTGCCACCACAAAAGCAAAAGAGATGTAATAAATTCTCATTTTCCCTGAAAGAAAAATAAAAGGCAATAAAGCGGCTAACGTTGTAAGCATAGAGGCAAAGATAGGGAAAATTATTTTTGAAGTGTGTTCTATAATTTGTTTTTTATCGCGAAACGGTTCAATAGCATCAAAAGAAAGAATAGAATTATCAACAATAAAACCAAGTCCTAAAGCCAGACCCGCCAATGTTAACAGATTAATTGAATATCCCATGAATTTAATTAAAATAAATACCGTGAGAACAGCCAATACAATACTTAAAATGATCACAAAGGTAAAATACAAGCGTTTTAATACAATATACAGCAAAACAAACATTGCAATTAAAGCGAACAATGTTCTTGAAATCAAATCATTGATAGCCCTTCTAACAGGACGGCTGGCATCATTAACTAATATTAGCTGATTTCCCGCGGGCAGGTCTTTTTCTATTTTTCGAATAACCCGATAAACACGATTTGCAACGCTTATCGTATTGCTTCCGCTTTCTTTTTCAATGGAAATCAAGATGGTGTGCTTTCCGTTAATACGTTTTTTAAAACGCAGTTTTTGATAACCTTGCTTTATAACGGACAGGTCGCTTAGTTTGATTATACGTCTATTCGATATTTTAAACGGAATATTTTTTAGTTCTTCAATACTTTTAAAACTAAAATCAAGAATAACAGGTAAAACATAATCGCCCGGTTTTAAAAACCCCACCTGAACCCTGCTTCCGGACAGCTTATTACGAATATCATTCAAAGTGACGCCGTATTTATGCATTTTGGTTAAATTTAAAAATACTTCAACTTGCGGTGTGCGTAAACCAAAGAGCTCTACCGAAGAAACACCCGGGACATTCAACAACCGTCTTTTTATTTTGTCAGTTACCATGCGATAAAGTTCTTCTTCGGGTAAATTTGTTAATAGCCTGTAACTCAAAAAACTTTCTTCCTTAAATTCTTTAGGAATAAATTTTTGTACGGATGGTCTGAATACGCCTTTAGGAAGCCAGCTTTTATAAGCGCTTAAAATTTCATTGATTCTAAAAATATTAAAATCCATATCCGCTTTACGATCAAAATGCAAAGTAACGCGAGAGATATTATTGGAAGAGATGGATTCAATTTTTTTGATATCGGAAAGCTCTTGTATATGGCTTTCTATCGGAGCGGTAATTAGCGCTTCTATTATTTCAGGAGAACTGTCCGGATAATAAACGCTAATCGTAACCTGCGGAAAGTCCACATCAGGAGAAAGCTCAAGCGGAATATTAAATAATGAAAGAATACCAATTAAAATAAATATGCCGGTAAAAATCAAAAAAGATACCGGTCTGTCTAACCACCAATTTAAAAAGCGTCTCATAAATTTTAATGCTTTTTACCTGTAAATTTCTTATAAAGTAAAGGCAATACGAATAGCGTTAAAACTGTTGCCACACTTTCGCCCCCGATAATGGAAATTGCCATTGGTTGCTGGATATCCGCTCCGGGACCAATACCCAAAGCCAGAGGTAAAAGCCCGAATACAGTTGTTACGGTCGTCATTACAATTGGACGAATGCGCACTTTTCCCGCTTTATGAATCGCCTCGTTTATATCAATGCCTTTTTTATGTAAACGTCTGATAAAATCGATTTTTAATATTCCGTCATTAACCACAATGCCAACAATTACGATTATTCCGATTACAGACATAATATTAATGGTCATTCCGGTAATTAATAGCGCCGGAACAATACCGATTAATGCCAAAGGCACAGTAAACATAATAATAAACGGCGCCGAAAAAGACTCAAATTGAGCTGCAAGAATTAGGTAAACCAGTAGAATAGCCATTAAAAAAGCATAATATAAATGTCTGACCGAACGACGACTTTCCAACCATTCGCCGCCAAGAATGATATTGTAACCCGACGGCAAATTTATTTCGGGAATAATCTTTTGAATGTCGTTTACTATTTTGTTAAATGACCCGGCATATAAATCGAGCCGGAAAACCCGCGTTTGGTTTTTATGTTCTATGTAACTCAATTCTTCTGTTTGCTTTACATTAACAAAATTTCTTACGGGAAAACCATTTACGGTTACATTTAATACTTTTTCAAGACTTTTTCTGATGTCTTCTTTCCCTTTTAATACTATATCTATTTTATGATCAAAATCCCGAAGCTGAGTTGCGACAATACCGCTAACCGTAGCTTTTAAGGAGTTTGCTATCTCATTGGCGGTTAAATTATACAGGGCAAGACGTCTTAAATCCAATTGTAAAGAAATTGCCGGATATCGTTCAAAAAAATTTGAACCGTAAATGGCTCCGGGATGTATTTTATTGATTTTTTTTGTCAATATTTTAATCAAAGAATCAAGAATCGAAAAAGAGGAGCCGCTAATATAAACCGACAAGGGCGCTTCTTTTTCTCCGAGCAGACCGCTTAATGCCGGTTCTATTTTCCGATATTCTATCTGCAATTGCTCTGCCGTAAAATTTTTATTCTTAAAACTCTCTAAAAAAACATCACTTTTAACATGATTATTTAGTCGAACATAAAGGTAACTTCGATTGAGTTTTCTCTCGTCAGGCTCTAAAAAAACTCCTTGTTTTTTACCTAATTCCGCATAATAGTATTCAACATTTTTATTTCGTTTTAATATTTTTTCACTGCGTTTGATATGTTTATCAATATAATCCAATGACACCCCGGGCAAATAATCGCATTTTACTTCAACAGCATGTTGATCGGATTCGGGAAGCAATCTTCTGTCTAAAAATTTAGTCATAATAACGCTTATAATTAAAAGCAAAAACACGATAAGTAAAAAAAGATTCTCGCGCTTCAAAACAGAATTCATACTTGCTTCGTAGAATTTGATTAACCATACATTCAGGGATGATTCTTTTAGCAAATTCCTTTTATTTTTTCTGTGTTTTTCCAAAAAAATGTAAATAACGGGCAATAATGTTAAGCTGACCAAAAGAGAAGCCAAAAGAGAATAGGTAACGGTTTTGGCTTCCTGCGTAAAAACCGCCGCGGCAATATCCTTTAAAAACACAACAGGAACAAACACGGCTATGGTGGTTAATGTGGACGCTGTTATGGGCATTGCAACCTCTGATGCGCCTGAAACGGCAGCATCAAAAGCCGAATAGCCCGTTTCCCGATAGCGATGAATATTTTCCAATACCACAATCGAATTATCAACTAACATCCCGCCGGCAAGAGCTAATCCGGCTAATGAAATAATATTTAATCCGATTCCGGAAAATTTCATCCATAAAAATGCGGCAATTACAGATACGGGAATAGAAATCGAAATTATCAATGGCGCCCGCCAATCGGATAAAAATAAAAATAAAGTGGCAATTGCAAGAATCGCTCCGCTTAGAATGGCATAACTTACGTTGTTTATGGTGGTTTTAATAAAGGACGCCTGAGAATAAATAATGTTAAACTTGACCTTTGGAAAATTATTCCGCAAATCGGTCAACACACTTTTAATTTCATTATTTATTTTTAGCGTGTTAGCCTGGCTTTCTTTATAAATGTTAACGGCAATACAACGCCTGCCATTAATTCTGGTTAGAGATTGAGGCTCTTTAAAATCATCAACAATCTTAGCCAGTTTACCAAGTAAAACAAAAGCGCCCGTACTTTTATGAAGAACCGGAATTTTGCTTATATCTTCAACCGACTGCAATTCACTATTGATGCGTAAAGCAAGTTTGAAATCACCTTTTTTAATGCTGCCGGCGCTAACTATTAAATTATTATTTTTTAAAGCCAGCTCAATATCTTTTAAAGTAAAACCTTGTCTTCCCAAAATATTTGGCTCTATCAACACTTTTATTTCGCGAACGGGTGCGCCTATAATAGCGGCTTCTGCAACGCCCGATATTTGTTCCAAACGTTTTTTTACCACATATTCCGCAAAACGTTTTAATTCCGGCAAGGGCGACTCACTTAAAGCTATGGTTACAATCGGTCGGTTTTGAGGTTGTTTCATGTTCACTACAGGTCTAAGCGCGCCTTGCGGAAAAAAACTATACACTCTGTCAGCCTGTTGCCGAACATTCAAAGCGGCATACTTCATGTCCGTCCCCCAGGCGAATTTTATAATAATCAAAGCCTCGCCAGCCATTGAACGTGATTGAACATCCGTTACGCCATTAATGGTGCTGAAAGCTTCTTCCAAATATCTTGTAATAGTTTGCTCAACTTCTTCCGGCGAACTATTCGGATAAATAACATGCACCGAAATTTGCGGAAAATTTAGAGGGGGTAATAAGGAAATATCTAATTCTTTAAGGGAGATACTGCCTAAAATAAGTAAGCCCAAATAGAACATTAAAATTGAAATTGGACGTTTTAAAAGAATTTTGAGTACCGATTTCATTTATTCCACACGGTTTATTAAGATCAATTAATAACTTTAACCCTCGCGCCATGTGCCAAGGTAAATTGCCCATCTACAATAACAGGTTCTCCGGATTTTAAATTAAATTCTGAACTTAACACCTGCATATATTTATCATTGCTCTCACCCGGAGTTATGTAACACCAATTGGCAATCGAATCGCGAACAACAAACACAAGAAACCTGCCGTCTCTTTCCAATACCGCCTTTTTAGGAACAAGCAACGTCTCTTTTTCCGATTTAATAGCTATTTTTACCGTAGAACTCATACCAGGCGTGATGCCCGAAGCATGATTTGCCAATAAAACGGTTAGTCTTAATGTATGTCTATCCTGATTAAGCGCAACGTTTTTGGAATAAATTGTTCCTTTAAAAATTTTATTTTTTAAGGCGGTAAAAATAACCTCGCATGAATTACCAATACTTACCAGGGGCGCTTCGTTTTCCAAAACTTCAACTTCAATTTTAATTCTTGAAAGGTCATAAAGCCAACACACCGGTGAACCTGCCTTTACATATTCGCCTTGTTTTACCGTTACCTCACCGACAATCCCATCAAAAAGCGCATAAAACATGGTTTTTTGATAATCAAGCAAAGCTCTTCGGTAAGCCGTATAAGCCTGGCTCAATCCGCTATGAGCCATTAATGTTTCGGCTCGTCTTCGACCGCTTAAAATGGATAATGCCAATGAATCTAAATTATTAAAATAGTCTTTTGAATTAAAATAATTATTTTTATTATTTAAAAGCGCTATGGCTTCTTTCTTATCTGCGGTTTGAGCGGCAAATTCTGTAATGGCTTTAATTAAAGCGGCTTTACTTTCTGCCAAGTTAATGGCTTGTTGATCATTTTCAATTTGCGCAATTAATTTGCCCTTTTTTACCGTTTCTCCTTCTTTTGAAACCATTTTAATTAAATAACCGCTTTGAAAAAAAATTACGGGCGTTTTTCGAAAAGCCTGAGCAACGCCTTCTGTTTGTAAATATTTTACCAATTTTCCTTTAAATGCCAATTCTGTTTTAACCTCAACCGGAATATCAGGCGCTTTTTTTATTTCAACAGCCGTATTTTCCTTCTGAGCGCAAGAAAAAATAAATAAAATAAAAACAAGAAAAAAGAAGTCTTTGTGCATTTATCGATCCTTATTTTGTAATTTCAAGAATAAAATTTGCATCTCTGCCTTGATTTGCCGAGCAGCCGGCGAATCGATCTTAATGGGTTTATTGATGATAATTTTTGCTTCTGATTTTGCTCTTTCCTTATCCCTTATTTTATGATATAATTTAGCCAATAAATAATGCGGATACAATTGTTGGGGCATCATATAGCCGGCTATCCGGTAATTTTTTATGGCTAATCGAAACTTGCCTAATTTTTGATACCCGGTTCCAAGGGCAATATAGATTTTTGGATTGTTGTAATTCAATTTTGATTGTTCTAAAAGTTTAATCCCCTTTTGGCAGCTATCGATTGAAACATAAGTTGCGCCAAGCATAAAAAGAAATTCACCGTTATCTTTAAACGTGTCATATATTTGATTGTATTTTTTAATCGCTAATTGCGGTTGTTTGTATAAAGCAAACATTAGCGCTTCCTGCCAGACCTTTCTGGCTTTAAATTCTCTATACATTTTTGGAGTAGTGTATAAAAAAAGCGCAGATAAAATTAAGAGGAAGGTTAGATGAACAGGTTTAGGAATATGAAATTCAATAAGCGCTTTTCGATATTTTTTTATTATGCCCGCGCTTATTGCCAGATAGGTAATAAAAAATATAGTTAAATATGGGAAATAAAGAAAAAATCCGAAAAAAGAGAGAACAAGAATTATTGAAATGGAGGATATGGAACCTAATAGTAACAGATAATCTTCTTTATTTAACTTATTAGAGATAATTAATGTCAACGAATCTCTGTAAATAAAAAATAGCAATGCTAAAAATAATAAAAAACCCAGAATGCCGGTCTCAACAAATATTTGTAAAAATTCATTGTGCGCATGATTTACATTACCTGCAACATTAGCCCATTTATCCATATTTGCAGGATTCTTAAAAAATTCCGCCTGATAGTTCATATATTTTACGGCAAAATTACCGAGGCCAATACCAATAATAGGATGATCTTTAATCATATTCAAACTAATACGCCAGATTAACAACCGGGCATTGGCTGAGGCAGGACGGATTTGATACAACGTTACTATTAGAAACACAGTTAGAACCAGGCCGGCAATCAAAGTAAAAATTTTAATGTACCTTTTAGAAAGCCAAATTTTGATGAGATTTAGATCTTTTAGTAAAAAGAAAAAGCCTATGCCAACGAACGCAGCCAGCCAGGCCGCGCGGATTCCTGAAAGTAAAACAGCCAGTAAAATTAACCCAATTAAAAAAAGAATGATATTCTTTGTGTTTTCATTTTTATTCAAATAATACAACACTAAGCCCACAGGTAATGCATGAGTGATACAGGCGACGAACAAAGTAGGTGTGGTGTATGTTCCCACAATTTTATAAAAATAGGCAAGATCGGTAAAATCAAAACCGTAGTTTTGTAATAAACCGATCAATGATTCGATAAATGCGACAATTAGAATAGTGAAAAAAATTATTTTTGAATTATTTTTAATTAAATCTAAAGAAAAATAAAAAACCAGAAAGTTTAGCAATAAAAATATTAATAAATAATTCAAATTAACAGTTAATATCAAACATGTAAACAAAAAAATAAATATAATATCATTAATAATAAATTTGTATTTTATCTTGTCTGCTTTTAATAAAATGAATAAATCTAAAATAATTACTACTAAAGAGGCATAAAATAAAAAATAATTTTTAATAAAATAAGCACCATTGTATATGGTATTTGAAAAAATTAAATTCACATAAAATACTGCCAAAAAAATAAGAAAACTAATGAATAAAAATATTCTTTTTTTGTTCATTAATACCTCGAAATTATTAAATAAAAAATCGTAATTA
>JAADIP010000049.1 GCA_013151275.1 Calditrichota bacterium
CTGAAAAGCTCTTAATTTCGTTGAACACCGTTAAAACCCACCTGAAAAATATCAACGATAAATTAAACGTGCATAATCGTACTCAGGCTGTAGCGCGAGCCAGAGCGCTGGGACTGTTGTAGTTATCATATTAACACTAAAATCCGTGCTCTTTTTGGCAGAATTTGTTAAGGGTTAAGGGTTACAGGTTGCAGGTTGCTGGCTACTGGTCGCTGGTCATTCTCCGCTCCCTGAGCTTGTCGAAGGGAGCCTGCCGAGTTACTCTGTTACTCGTTACTTGTAATTCATTGTTTTGTTTTGAGTTAAAGACCCCCCTTTTAATTTCCCCTCCTTCGAACGCCGAAGGGTCTTATTTTCAAGACGCACAGTCTATGAACTTCAATATTAATTTGTTAAGCGGAACTGCCTGTTGGAAACTTTGTAACTCTGTTACTTTGTCACTCTGTCACTCGTCACTTTCCCCCTTTATCCTTTAATCTTTAATCTTTTATCTTACTTTTCTAACCTTCGTCAGCCGCATTTTGCCCCAATCCCAATCCTTAAAAATCACCCCTTAAAATCACCCTTTCGGGTGTTTTTGAGCCGATATCGTTTTGCTAAATTTATTGCGAATTTACGGAGAAGGGCTTTAAGCCGTGAAGGAAGCAATAAATATCGGAAATGAAATTGTCTTTTTAAAACATAAAATTCGGCGGAAAATATCAAAGCGTACACGGAAGCAGTGAAAGCGCGCGGATATTTTCAGAAAAATACCGGAGGGCAAGTTAATGAACAGACCGCATGACAACTGTTGCGGGAATTATTACCAGATTAAAATAAAGGGACGCCTTGGCAGCGGATGGGAAGACTGGTTTGAGGGCATGACCGTAAAATATAATGAAGGAATCACCACATTGGCGGGTCCGGTGATTGACCAGGCAGCCCTGCACGGATTGCTCATCCGAATACGCGACCTGGGATTGTATCTGATTTCTGTAAACTGTGTTGAACCCGACCGGAAATAAACGGGTGTGACAAATGAAAAAAAATGAAGCAACACGGCGCATTAATAAATTTTTTCAACTAAACTTAAGGGGATAAGCCATGAAATTCTATAATACAATTCTTCGATTTCCCAAAAGTGTTATCGGGATTATTCTGTTACTCACCCTGTTTTTCGGGTGGGAGATGCAAAAAGTAAAGATTGATAATTCGATTATTGCTTTGCTGCCCGCAAAGAATCAATCGGTTGCGATGGATAACGAAGTAAAAAAGATATTTAACAGTCGTGAAATGATCCTTATAGGCGTTATCAACAACAAAGGCATATTCAATCCCGTCACTCTGCAAAAAGTAAAAGATCTGACCGAAAATATCCGGCGGATAAGTATTGTGGAGGCGAATGACGTTTCGAGGCTGCAAACGTGGGGTGAAAAGCTCGGCGGGAGATATCGGCAGAGTATTGATGAAATTTTATCGGGCGGCATTACCACAGACGATCGGGGAGCGGTAAGCAATTTGTGGGTCGAAGCCAAAAATGACGCCAATGCAGACTCCGGTTTTGTCTCGTTTCTCGAAATTTTAAAGCTCAAACTTTCGCCGGTAAGCGATATCATCAGTCTTGCCGAAGTGGACAACATTACCAGTACGGATTGGGGACTTAATATCGATTCGCCGATGAAAACAGTGCCGCGGACTCCGGAAGAACTGGCAAAACTGGCGTCAACGGTGTTCGGCAACGAAATGTTTATAAACGGACTGGTATCGGAGGATAGTACCGGCACGGTACTGTTAATCGAATTGTCTTTTAATTATGACAATTATCAGAAAGAAGCGAGTCTGCTGTTTCAAAAACTGCAAGCGCTGGCAGCCATCTATCAGGGTCCGGAAAAAATTCAGTTAGCCGGAGTTCCCATGGTCAATATTTACACATCGGAATATATGAGCCGTGACCTGGGTGTTCTTACGCCTATCGTGATCCTGTTGGTGATGATCGTAATGTATCTGTCGTTCTGGTCGTTCAAAGGCGTCTTTCTTCCGCTGATAGTGGTGCTGGGAGCTTTGGTATGGACCATGGGCACAATGGGAATTTTCGGGAGACCCATCACGCTGGTTGTTACCGCCATGCCGGTAATGCTGATTGCCATTGGCATAGCAGACGGAATCCATCTGTTTTCCGAGTACAAACTGATGTGGGCAAAGTTCAAAGATCGTGACAAGGCTATCCTGACCACAATGAAACAGCTCACCAAACCGGTGATATTTACCTCGCTGACGACCATAGCCGGATTTGCGTCTCTGGCTACATCGAGTCTGCAGTCGATCAAAGATTTCGGCATCTTCACCTCGGTCGGGGTATTTGCGGCGATGGTATTTTCCCTGACCTTCATTCCGGCGGCTCTGAAGCTGATGAAACCTCCGAAAGTTCGGTTTGTCGGAAAAAATGGCGAGCTGAGCCGATTGACGCGTTGGCTGGAACGATTCGGCGACGCCGTTCTCAGAAGGAGGCGCTGGGTGCTGGCGGGTACAATAACTCTGGCAGCGTTGACTATCATTGCCATCAGCCAGCTTAAAGTCGGCAGCACAATGGTGGGAAATTTTAAGGAACACAGCGAGATCTATCAAGCCAGCCAGATGCTCAACTCTGAATTCGGCGGCACTGAAGTGATGAACATTATAGTCGATACGAAAACCAAAAACGGTCTCAAAGACCCCGAATTGTTGGCAAAGATAGCCGCGCTGCAGGATACGCTGGAAGCAAACGCGCTGGTGGGATATACCACTTCGATTGCCGACTATGTGAAACGTATTAATCTGGTAATGAACAACAACGATCCCGCATTTAACAGGATACCCGGCAAAGTAGAAACGGTAACCGAGACGGAATGGATTGAGCGGAACGGCAAAGAAACAGAGATCAGAAAACAGGTTAAAATAAGCGGCAGGGATCAGATCGGACAATACATCCTTCTGTATGAAAACGCCGGAGGAGACAATCTGGAAAAGCTCGCCGATTACGATTACAGCAAAGCCAATATTATCGTGCAGATTCGCACCGACGACACGCGCCGCCTGAGGGAAATAAAAAATATCGTTCAGAGATTTGCCCTTCTTAATTTCGGCAGCACCGCCGAGATTTCTTATGCAGGATGCTCCAGCCTCTGCGTCGAAGCGGACGATCTGATCATTCCCAGTCAAACCAGAAGTCTCGGCATTGCATTATTGGTCGTCTTCGGCTTGTTGACGATGATCTTCCGATCGCCCAAATACGGCTTGATCGGTTTGCTGCCGATGCTTCTGGTCATCCTGTTGGCATTTGCAATGATGAGCGTTTTCGGAGTGAATCTGGATGTGGGAACGGCGCTGGTCGCCAGCATTGTATTAGGAATCGGAGTGGATTACAGCGTGCATTTTCTTTCACGCTATCGGGCGCTCCGCAAGGAAGGAATGGATTTCGATGAAGCCACCCGACAAACCTTTACCACCTCCGGACGGGCAATCGTTTTCAATTCATTGGCTGTGGCAATCGGCTTCTTGGTGCTGCTGCTTTCGAGCTTTTGGCCCGTAATCCATATCGGCTGGCTGGTTTCGGTGAATATGATATTTAGCGCTATCCTTACTATGCTGTTAATACCGGTATTGTTAATGCCTAAGAAGAAAAAAAAGAGAATGCCCGACGAGCAGGGGGTTGAAGGTGTGGCGGCATTATCTGGTACGGCGGATCATGCCCTTGAACCGGAATGACAAAAACAAGGTAAACGTGAAAAATGATTATTCAATCAATAACAAAAAACAAAAGAAACGGAGGCAAAAAATGAAAGCAGCAAACTTATTATTCAACCTGGCGATGGTAGTTATCTTTTCCGCGTCCCTTTTGGCGCAGCAGCCGACCGGACGAGAGATCATGAAAAAATATAAAGCGCAGGAACGAACGAGGGACTCGTCTGTTGAGCTGAAAATGACGTTGATCAATGCCCGCGGCGGCAAACGGGTACGGCAGGTCATCCAGGTGACCAAAACAGACGCCGAGGGCAACCGCAAAGCGCTCATCCGCTTCCTGTCGCCGGCGGACATCAAGGGCACCGGATTTCTTTCCGTTGAAAACAGCGATCGAGATGATGATAACTGGTTGTACCTTCCGGCGTTACGAAAGGTCAGACGCATTGCCGGCAGCGACAAGACCGACAGTTTTATGGGCACGGAATTTACTTATGAGGATCTGGAGGCAGAGGATCTGGAAGCCTACGAATACAAATTAATAGGTTCGGACACCGTAGGCGGCGTGGCGGCATGGATTGTGGAAGCCCGAGCCGTCAGTCCCAAAAAGATCAAAGAAACGGGTTACAGCAAAAGGGAACTGTGGATCAGCAAAGACCATTACCTGGCTGTACAGACGAAATACTACGATAAAAAAGGCGCCTATGTGAAACTGTATAAAGCAAGCGATATCAAACAGGTGCCCGGCACGGATAAATGGCGGGCGTATCGGATGACGATGGAAGATGTGCGGAAGGGAAATAAAACAGTGCTGGAGTTTTCTGATTATAAGATCAATCAGGGTGTACCGGACAAATATTTCTCGCAGCGATACCTGAAACGGGGAGGACGGTAAGATGAAATTTCCGGGAATTGTTCTCCTGCCGTTGCTTGTGTTGTCTTATTTCATGCCGGGTTTGTCACAAACGCGTCTTGGGGGATTTGTCGAATATGATAATATCACTTATCTGAAGAATGGCTCTCGGGAAAAAATCAACGGTCGTAACCAGGCAATACTGCAACTGGAATTGCGGCATCAGGTTAATTCCAAAGCCGACATCTTCGGCTCGGTGGAGATCCGCAACGATCAGGCAGACCCGTCCCGAAACCGCATCTACCTTGACGAAGCCTACATCAATCTCTATCTCGGAGATTTTGACATCAGGGTGGGTAAGCAGATTTACGCCTGGGGTCGCGCCGACGGTTTTAATCCCACGGACAACCTGACAGCCTGGGATTTTTCCGACATCCTCGATACGGAAGACGAAAAAATAGGCGTGGTGTCCGCTCGTGTAAATTACTACTTTGGCGACTGGTCGATGGAAGCGGTACTGGAGCCGTCGTTTACCGCCAGTGTTTTGCCGGACGGAGCCGCCTCGCGCTGGTGGCTGAAAATGCCGCCGGTAGTGCCCAATCCCGCCTATCCGCAGGCAGGTTTGCCCACTCTTAAAGCCGCCTACGTTATCGCTCCGCCCGTTCTGCCCGATCAAGGCGTCCGCAGCACCCAATATGCCTTAAAATTGTCCGGTACGGCAAGGGGCTGGGACTTTTCCGTCAGTTGGTTTGACGGTTTTGATGATCTGCCTTCGATCCACACAGCCACTGTCGTTGATTCGGCATTTACAAGCGCCCTGATTACCCTGCAACCCAAATATCATCGCCGAAGGGCAATAGGAGCGGACTTTGCCACAGCCTTCAACAGACTTGGCGTGCGCGGCGAAGCGGCGTATTACCTTACGGAAGATTGGAACGGCGTCGATCCGGATGTGGATGACCCGTACTTACAGTATGTGCTGGGCTTGGATTACACCTTCCGCGACGTGTTGCCCGGAAAAGACCTCTTTATTCTGTTACAATGGGTGCAGGAGGTGCAGACGCCGAATCGAAATACCGTATATCGGGAGACCGACCTGAACCACCTGTTCCGGAAATCGATAATCGGCAAAGCGGACCTGAGCCTGGGTGACTTTACCAAACTTACCGTTGAGGGCGTGGGTAATCTGGCGACTGATGATTGGTGGATACGACCGGGACTGGAATGGGCGGCGACAGACGGCGTTAAATTACTAATTACAGCCGATTTACTCGGCGGGGTTGACAATTCGTTTTTTGGCAGTTTCCGCGATAACCGTCGCTTGCAGTTTCGTCTGAAGTACAGTTTTTAGTGAATGATTAAACGCGAAATCGGAAACGACGTAAGTACAAAAAATCATGCTAATCCTTTAATCATGTAAATCAAGGTTCAGACAATGATCGACAAAAATACAAATATTCTGAATTAACCGAAAAAATCATCGGGTGTGCGATGAGGGTTCATTCGGAGTTGCCGGAAATTCACCTTGCCCGAAAATTAACTACCCGCAATACTATGATCCGGAAGTGGGTTTAATCATTAATTTCTATTCAAAAAGATTACGGTATAATCGCATCGTCAACAAAAAATTCAAATAAAAGAATAAAGGGAATCCCGGAATACAAAAAAATTAAATAGAGCGGTATTCGAAAAAGCGATGAGACAGGATTTGCGGCGGATATTATTATTCAGATAAGATATGTTTGCAATACACATAAGATTTCTTATATTTGCATTTAAGCGTCCAGATGCGAATAAAAATAATTATATTTGCAGAAGATATGAGAAGGAATAATGAAAATTTCCGCCTTTAAAGCCGGAAAATACGTGCAGCGTTACCGATATAAAAGTTTTGAACCCAATCCGGTCAACCATCCCTGGCAGATAGACGATGCCCGATTGGATTTTCTGTTGAGCGAGGCAAACATCAAATTGGGGGAACTGAACGCTTACTCGCAATTGATTCCCAATGTGGATTTTTTCATTAAAATGCACGTATTAAAAGAAGGAACTTCCAGCAGCCGGATCGAAGGAACCCAAACCGACATCGACGAAGCCGTTCAAAAAGAGGCGTTTGTCCCTCCCGAAAAAAAAGACGACTGGCGGGAAGTTAGGAACTATGTGCAGGCGATGAATCAAGCGATTGAGAAACTTAAAACATTGCCGTTAAGCAACCGATTGCTCAGGCAGGCGCATCGCACTCTGATGCAGGGCGTCAGAGGTTCCCGCAAGCAGCCGGGAGAATTCCGCCGTAGCCAAAACTGGATAGGCGGCGGCAGTTTGTCGGATGCCGTTTTTATTCCCCCACATCACGAATCGGTTCCCGCTTTGATGTCCGATCTGGAAAAGTTTTTACACGATGTGAATAATCCCGTGCCGGCGCTGATTAAAATCGGTATTGCGCATTATCAGTTCGAAACCATCCACCCCTTTCTGGACGGCAACGGCAGAATCGGACGGTTGCTGATCACCCTGTTTTTGGTGAGCAATCATTTATTAATCAAGCCTACGCTTTATCTGTCGGATTTCTTCGAGAAGAACAGGTCGCTTTATTACGATAATCTTTCCCGGGTGAGGACGCACAACGATTTAACCAGGTGGCTTAAATTCTTTTTGGAAGGCGTGCGGCAAACTGCCGGAAATTCAATAGAAACATTTAAGAAGATTATTGAATTGCGCAGCGCAGCGGAAAACAAAATCATTTTACTCGGTAAAAAACAGGCGCTGGCAAAATCATTCTTGCAATATTTATACGGCGAACCGATCACAGACACGAGCGATGCTGCCAAAGCGCTGTCGGTAAATTTTTCCACCGCCTCAAGATTAATCGCTGATTTTATGAAATTGAAAATATTGCAGGAAACAACAGGTTATAAACGCAACCGTATTTTTGTTTTTGAAGATTACATGAGTCTGTTCAGATAATGAGCCACATCGGCAGAAAAGAACGGTAAGAGAACGGCAATATTGAACAGGCGAAAAATTTATTTCCCGTATCGGACTTGCCGCGTGGGTTAATATTTTTATTTGAATAAAAAATAAACGGCTTTAAAATATCATCTCAAAAGGCATTTTTCATTTAATTCCAAAAGCGGTTTATTATTTTGCTGTTTGCGAGGTTCAGTGATTAGTAGGCTGTTAGTTAATCAATATTCTTGCGAACGACCGTTTTTAAGACTATATTTGGGTCAAGTAGAAAGGGGTGTAAAATGAAATACAGCCGGGCGATTAAATCAATCAGTTATCTAAAAGCCCATGCTTCGGAAATTATCAGGGATATTACCGAAAATAAAGAGACCATGATTATCACTCAGAATGGCGAGGCAAAAGTGGTTGTTCAGGATATTCATGTTTATGAACAGACCCAGGAGAGTCTGGCTATGTTAAAAATATTAGCTCAAAGTTCAGCCAACATAAGTAAAGGCAAATTCAAGCCTGTTGATAAAGCATTTGAAGATATCCGGAAGAGAATTGACGAGAGAAAGAGTTAATGAAATATGAAGTTTTCCTGACCACGGATGCTGAAGAGGACATTTTTGAGATATACGAATATGTTGCTTTACATGATTCGGTCGGGAAAGCCGATACCCTATTAAAAAAATTAAAAGAGACCTGCGACAGCCTGAAAAACTATCCTGACCGCGGTCACCTGCCTCCCGAGCTTGAAAGGATTAATGTAAGAGAGTATTCGGAAATTCATTTTAAACCCTACCGAATTGTCTATCAAATACGAGGTAATAAAGTTTTCATTCACTGTGTTTTAGACGGAAGAAGGGACTTGCAGGATTTATTGCAGAAAAGGCTTTTGCGTTAGTTCCAATAACAAGGTATCGGGCGGCTAAAAATAAGCTATTAAACATCTAACGGACGCAAAAACAGACCGCCGAATTATGCAAACAAATAATTTTTTGCATGCCTATAGTTTAAGTAGTTATATTTGTTTTGTTTGGTATTAAACACTTCCGGACATACTGCTTTTGATTATCGATGTAAAATGAAGATGCGCAATAAATTTTTTTAAGGTAAAAAATAATCTCAAAAACAGAACTCCGGACTTAAGGGCAGCGGCGTCTTTTCTTTTGGA
>JAADIP010000169.1 GCA_013151275.1 Calditrichota bacterium
AATTACAATAACCCGAGCTCCGATATTTAATGCCTGTGTTGTACTCGGCGGAGAATCTGTTTTTTTCGGATTTCTTGCGATGTTTTTGAAATATTTTGCTAACCGCGGCAATAATTTTCTGTGATATTTCAAGGACTAAATTTACTTTCTGCTTTTATTATATTATATTCGGACAAAATATAATGCTATTTCAGGACTGAATATGAAGCTAAATATTTCAACAGATATAATACCAATCGGTGAATTTAAAAAACAAATGACCAAGTGGTTAAAAATCGCTAAAAATACCGGTCATCCTTTGATTATCACTCAGAACGGCAAACCTGCGGCGGTAGTTCTCTCACCGGAGGAATTTGATCGCATGGAATACACAAAGCGGTTTATGAAATCTGTGAATCAAGGATTAAATGACATAAATTCAGGAAACTTCATGGATACAGAACAATTGAAAAGCGAGCTTAAAAAACAAAGATCGGAGAAACAGTCCGTTTGAAAATTATTTGGTCAAAGGAATCGTTAAGACAATTAATCGAAGTTGAAAATTATGTATCAAAAGATAATCCTGAACGTTCGGCAAAATTCATCAACAAATTAATTGATTGTGCCGAAAAGGTTACGGATTATCCCTTTAAAGGAAGAATTGTACCTGAATTTTCATCGGATGAAATCCGGGAAGTCTTTGAGAAAACATATAGGATTGTGTATGGAATTTCCGAAGATCAGATAGAAATTCTCACTGTATTTGAAGGTTAGCAATTATTAAAACTGATATATTTAAGAACAAGTAAATTGCTAATAAAATAAGGGATTAACCATCGGGCGGGTGCATCAACAGACCGCTGAATTACGATAACCCGAGCACCGCGATTAAATGTCTTCGGAATCCGTAGCAAATTTATTTTTTTCGGATTCCTCGCGTTTTTATAATCGTTTTATTAACTGCAAGATTCAGGGTTTAGGCGAGGCATTTCCGATTCAAGGTGGTTGGTATTGAATTTTGGAGGGGAACTTTGCAAAGAAGTATATATGACTATGACAAGGTCAAATCCGCCGGACAGCGTCTCGACGTATGGCTGAAGCGGTATCACAATGCCCAAATGATCAGCCAAGCCAAAGCGCTGCCTTTGCGCCGAGATATGATAACGTTGCTAACATTTGTGCGCGATAATAAAGTCATCGGCACGCAAAGCACCGGAAATATGCCGCTCAAAGCGGTGCGGGAGGTGACTGCGCGCTTCGTCAAGCCCCCCGAACTGGAGACCACCATTGGGGATCTAACCTTCCGGCTTCGCAGTGAAATCGACGTGTGGTCGTTATACTTCCTCCACATTCTTGCCGACGTAGGTAGTCTGCTGGCGATAGCTCCGGGTCGGCGTTGGCGGCTTACACCTGACGGGGAGGACTTTCTTGGCTCAGACCCTTTGATGCAAGTATCATACTTGTTGACGATTTGGTGGTACGAAATTAACTGGCTGGTTGCCTATCCTTTTAAAGGTATGGGAGATGAGTTGCCGCCTTTCTTTAATCTGACGGCGCTCACTCATTTGCGTTCTCTTCCCGTCGGACGCCGTATTCCCTTTGAAAAATTCGCGGATGAGTTGATTGAGAAAACAGGATTGTCGTGGACTACACAGGATAGTTTCGATGCTACCATGTTTCTGCACGGTTCGATTGAGCGAATGCTGATCGATATTTTAGCAGCTTTCGATGCCGTAGAATCCGAGTATCGGGATGAGCCTTTGGGCAAGGGTACGATTTCAAAGCTTGTTGCTTTTGAGATCACGCCGTTCGGTCGGGCGCTGTTGGACTCTGTTGCTATATGGAACGTTTAATGCCCGAAAGTAAGGCTGCGTCTGATAAAATAGTATATTAAAAATCGATCAGGCGCATCAACAGACCGCCAAATTACGATAACCCGAGCTCAGATATTTAATGTCTGTGTCGGACTCGCCGGCGAATCCATTTTCCCAGATTCCTCGCGCTGTTTTTAGATATTTTGCTAACTGCTAAGTTTAGGGGTTAGCTGTATAAAATATAAAAAATTTGATTTAAAGATTATTACTTCGATAATGCGATTACTTCAAATCATAATAATTAGCATCATTTTTTCAGTTAAAATTTTTCCACAAAACGTTCAATCGCAGGTAAAACAAAATGGCGTGGATATCGCCTATCGGTTTAGCCATCTTTCTTTAATTGATGAATTAATTTCCAGACGACAATACAGTGGGAGTGTCTCGGGTTGGGAAATAAAATGGATAACCGGAAATACTTCCCCAATAACCCACGTGGGATTTATTTACGAACAAGGTGATCAGATAAAAAATTTCAGTGTCACAGCAAGGGTTCGGAATTTCACTCTCTATTACAATTGTCTGTTTCTAAGCGCTCGATTTCGGCTTTTTTCAAAACAATGCGCCGTTTATTTCGGCCCATCTATGCTGATATTCTACCACCAGCGTAAACAAGATATTGGTAAAACCCTGCCGGAATCGTCCTCACTGGGATTAGCATCGATCAATCTCTATAACCGCATGGCTCTCAAATTATCATCTGTCCTCTATTTAAAAGGTGATTTCAGGTTGGCAATTTTATCCTTCACCGGAAAGACAACGGATCCGCTACAAGGGGAAGAAGAACCACCCAATCCCCGATTATTAACCGCATTGTCTGTCACGGATTTTTATTCAATATTCAGCCTCCAATGGATGGTTTATAAAAACTTTGCATTACATCTTGAGTATTCTTTTAATATGAAGCGAGTTACTTCCTGGGATTATTTTCGATCGTTAACAGATATTCTCTCCATAAAAATCGGAGTGCGGTTTTGAGTAAGATTGTTATTTTCATTTTAAGCTTATACTTTCTGCAATGTAGTTATATTTTTGAGCCAAACATAAATGAGGCTTCTTCGGTTGAAATTTTTGAAGATACCTGGCAAATTGCAGACAATAACTATCCTTTTTTTACATTTAAAAACATCGATTGGGATGCACTTCATGAAAAATATTATTCTAAGGTTCAACAGGTGCGGGAGGATGAAATTCTCGTTCTTATCCATGATTTGCTGGGAGAATTAAAAGACGGACATGTCTGGTTTTATACTCGCGGGGGTAAGCGTATCAGACCCTTTGTTCTCCCAAGAGTATTAAAAGATCAAAAAGCATTTAGCCTTTTAGTTGTACAACAATATTTTAATGAACCATTATCCTTTGCCGGGAACAAGAGATTCTACTATGGAATTCTATCCGGCAATATCGGTTATATTTATATTTCTACTTTTGAAAGGAATCATACTAAATGGTATTTTGATTTTAAAGACATCATTGTAAAACTGAGAAATACCCGCGGGGTCATCTTAGACGTGCGGCAAAATGGCGGAGGCTCGGATATTGTTACCAATTACATCGTAAGCTTCTTCTTAAATCAATCAATGGAAAGCCCTCTGTGGATAGATGCCCGGGGAGATACATTGTCACGACATTGGATAAATCCCAATGAGGGAATACATTACTTTAAGCCGACCGTGATTCTTCAAAACGGCGGTTGTTTTAGCGCAGCAGAAGGATTTATCAACATCATTAAAGAATTACCTCAGGTGACAACTGTCGGTGATACCACTGCGGGCGGCGGCGGCGCCCCTGAAGATTTTAACATAGCGGGCGGGTTTACAATCCGTATCTCCACTAAAGCACAATTGGGGTATAATGGAGAACACATTGAATGGAATGGAATTCCGCCTGATATTTTAATCCGACAAACAGAACAGGATGTCAAAAAGGATGTAGATCACCAGTTGGAATTTGCCATTCAATTATTGAATAATTCCTGAACAGATACTATGTCTGTATTTGAGAAAATGAATCCCACATTCACGCAGTATTATTGCTTGTTGTTCAATATAAGGCTTAATACTTAAAGTATCTTTTATTTGTTGAACGGGCAGCTAACCAAATAAGCTATTAAACATCGAGCGAGTGCAAAAACAGATCTCCAAATTACGGCAACCCGAGCTATGATATTTAATACCCGTGTCGGACTAGGCGGGGAATTTGTTTTTTGTATTCCCCGCTCCGTTTTTGGGTTATTTTATTGAATGCAAAGCTTGGGCGTTAATTGTTAAAAAAAGATGCGCCAATTGCAAAGAAATTACTCTTAAACTCTTATTACTGCTAACCAATGACCTTTAACAACCTTTCTCATGTTTGCTGCTGACCTGTCCGGATCAGGCGTTAATCAGTTTGAACATATCGTGGATCGAGCCAGTAAAAAATATCAAATGTCATCGCTTGCAAAAATAATTCGCGAGATATCAGGGAGCAATCAATCGAAAGCGGCTTATCGGTAGGTTATCCTTAAAATAATGAGAGGACACTATAAATTATGTCAACGATAAAAGAAAAATGGACATCGGATAATATTCCGGATCTCGACGGAAAAGTAATTATCGTGACCGGCGGAAACAGCGGTTTAGGCTTTGAAACCGTTAAACTGTTGGCGCAGAAAGGCGCAGAAGTTGTTCTTGCCTGTCGTTCGGTCGAGAAAGGCGAAGCAGCCAAATCAACAATAGGAAAGATTAAAGGACAAATTACGGTAATGAAGCTCGATCTGGCAAGTCTGGAAAATATTAAAGAATTTGTGAATCGGTTTAAGGCAAAATACAAACGTTTAGACATTCTGTTTAATAATGCGGGAATTATGACCACGCCTTACGGTTTAACCAAAGACGGACTGGAACAGCAACAGGGAGTGAATCATTTCGGACACTTTGCCCTGACCGCCCTGCTTTTTGACTTATTAAAGGCAACAAAAGGTTCAAGAGTTGTTAACACAAGCTCCACGGCACACAAGTTTGGAAAAATGGATTTTAGTAATCTGTTATACGAAAACGGTAAAGGATATACCCCAATGAACGCCTACAGACGTTCAAAATTGGAAAACCTGCTTTTTACCTATGAAATGCAAAGAAGAATTGAAAAGGAAGGGTTTGATATTAAAGTTTTGGCAGCCCATCCGGGAACAGCCAGAACAGAAATCGGTCGTTATGCTGAAAAACAACTCTGGTTCAAACTCTTCAAACCATTGATTATGTTGGCAACACACCATAGCGCTTATGATGGTGCTTTATCGCAAATCAGAGCCGGAGTTGACGCAGATGCGAAAGGCGGAGAATACTATGGTCCCGACGGTTTTATGGAACAAAAAGGCAATCCTGTTGTGGTTAAATCAAACGAAGCGTCTCACAACGAACAGGATGCAGAACAATTGTGGATCGAATCAGAAAAACTTACGGGAGTAACCTTTGACATTCAGAAGATAACAATTAATTAACTTACAGAACTTTAAATAAACTTTATTCAGACAGGAAAAGATAAGATGGAGAATAACTCAGTTATCATCATCGGAGCCGGATTTGCGGGACTTTCGGCGGGAATCTATGCCCGGATGAATGGTTACAGCACACAGATTTTTGAGATGCACGACTCACCGGGTGGCTTGTGCACGGCATGGAAACGCAAAGGGTACACCATTGACGGTTGTATCCACTGGCTGGCGGGCTCCTCTCCCGGGAGCGGAATGCACCGCTACTGGGAAGAAGTCGGCATTGCTCAGGGGTGTGAGTTCATCAACATGGATGAATACATGCGCTACGAGAGTGCCGATGGGCGTACCCTCATCCTCTACACGAACGTGGACAAACTGGAAAAGCACCTTCTGGAATTTTCGCCGCAGGACGCCATACCCATCAGGGATTTCATCCGGGGTATCCGGATGTGCCTGAATTTTGACCAGCCCTCCGAATCAGACCCGCCGCTCAAACGTCTGCAAAAAAGGCTTAAGTTTGGGTTGATTCTGGCGACCAAAGGGAGAGAAATGCGAAAGTGGATGAATATTTCCGGCACGGAATTTTTCATGCGTTTTAAAGACCCGGTGCTCCGCGAAGCGTTGCGGGAAATGTGGGTTCCGGAATTTTCGATGTTCGTTATGCTTTTCGCCTTTGCCTATCTGCATAACAGGGATGCGGGTTATCCCATCGGCGGATCCCTGCCCATGTCGCTGGCACTTGCCAGGCGCTACACCAGTCTGGGGGGAGTAATCCATTACGACAAGCAGGTAAAGAAAATCCTGGTGGAAAAGGATAAAGCGGTAGGCGTCCGACTGGAGGATGGCAGTGAACATCGCTCCGGGCAAGTGATTTCCGCAGCGGACGGATATGCCACAATCTTTAAAATGCTGGAAGGGAAATACGCGGACGAAAAGACACGTGAGCCTTACGAAAAATGGCAAGTCTTCCAACCGCTGTTGTACGTGGGACTTGGGGTAAACCGCTCTTTTGAAAATGAACCCAGAACGGTCTCCGGCATGAGTTTCCCCTTGCGCCAACCGACGGAAATCGGGTATGCAATGCGGGACAGAATGCCAATCCACATTTATAACCAGGATTCCACATTGGCGCCGGCAGGCAAAACCAGCCTGGTGGTGATGATGCCCAGCAGTTACGAATATTGGAAAGAGCTGGCACAGAATCCGGAGGCTTACAAGGAGAAGAAAGAGCAGGTCGCGCACACCGTGGTGGAACTGTTGAACCAGCGCTTCCCGGGTATCTCTCAACAGGTGGAGATGGTGGATGTGGCGACGCCGTTGACTTTTGAGCGTTACACGGGTAACTGGAAAGGCAGTTTTGAAGGCTGGCTGCTCACGCCGCAGAACTCGTTTACCATGATGAAACGCATGAGCCAGACACTGCCCGGACTTCAGAACTTCTATATGTGCGGACAGTGGGTCGAGCCGGGCGGCGGTCTTCCGACCAGTGTCATGTCCGGGCGCAGGCTTGTGAAAACGCTGTGTAAACAGGACGGGAAAAAATTCCGGACGACGGTGGCGTAGGTTAATGGATTTTGATGATCACTGTTGGCAATATACCGAACGGGTAAACAATTAATTGAAGTTTTGAAAGGAGAAAGCGGAATGGTCTTCCTTATCTACTACGTTATAGGTTGGATAGTCGGTCTGGCGGCGATGTTTATAACAGGCGCGACTAAAGATGTTGCGAGCGCAGCATACATACTTCTGCTGTACCAACTCACCGTTACTGTCGGTTTAACCGGAATCCTTGGCGGGTACGGACATTTGTTCATGGGCGATCGGGTTGCGCGCAGCATCGGATGGCATGAAGGAACTCTGTTTCAGGTAGAACTGGGATACTGCTGTTTGGGGATGGGTCTGCTCGGAGTCATGAGTTTCTGGTACAGAGATAACTTTTGGCTTGCCACGATTGTCTTTACGACCGTTTTTCTCATCGGTGCCGCGATGGTTCACATCAAAGAAATGCTTCAAAAAAAGAATTTCAATCCGGGGAATGCAATAACGACGATACCGGATTTTCTGATTCCGATTACGCTTTTCGTGTTATGGTTCCTGGCAAAAAAATAAGGCGGTCAATTCCGGTTTGTTCCCTATTTTTTTATTATGATTGAATAACAAAAGTTTTGGTTTGAAAGCTGAGTCTTAAAGCTCACCATGCTTTAACTTATTGATCTATTCGGGAATTGGTGCCTTTGTGGCTGCAAATTATAAGTAATCAGAAAATAAGAGAAAAGCCATGACTAACATCTTGAATAACAAAGAAATAAAGTATTCTCTTCTTTTTATCACGATCGTACTCGTTGCCACCTGGAGCTTTGCCTTCTACGCTTTTTCAACTCCTGAAACAGTGCAGTTATTTTCTCTGGTAATGCTTATTCCGGCTATCGTTGCTCTTATATTAAATTCCGTCCGCTATCGGTCATTTCGATTGGTTTTTAAGCCCATAACGACGAGGATAAACCTAAAATCAATTTTATTTTCACTTCTGTATCCTCTGTTATTTATTGGAATAGCGGCTATCTCTGTTTTTATTATTGGTCTGGCTGAATTTGATAAAAATAAATTATCAAATTTAACACAATTTCCTTCTATCGTAATGATAATAATGGGATTTATTTTAATCTTTGGCGAAGAATACGGCTGGAGAGGATTCTTATTGAAAGCCTTAGCCGAGGCTAAAGGGAAAATATTTGCCGCAATAGTAGTTGGCGTAGTATGGGCTCTTTGGCATGCGCCCATCGTATATGGATTAGCAAAATTCACTCACATGAAAAATCCGTTGTTGCTGACCGTGGTTCAGGTAGGGGCTGTCTTTGTTTTTTCAATGCCGTTTGCCTACTCATATTTCTTGTCAAAGAACATCTTTCCTCCGATGCTTTTTCATTTCATTTGGAATCTTTATAATCCTATTGTTCTCGGAAACATTTATCGAAACCAGCCGGGAATTATGGTCGGCAATATGGTTTACATAAATGGTGAAGGCTTGGCAGGGATTATTTTGGGACTGCCCTTTTTAGTTTGGTTTATAATCCGAACCAAAAATAAGACCTTTGGTAAATCTGATACTTAAATGGGTGTTGGTGACAGAAAATACAACTCAAAGGAAAAACGTTGCAAGCAAAAAACAGGAATTTCCTGACCTTCACAATTCTCACTTATGCGGTATTCTGGTTGTTATTAACCATAACCGGCATCCTGATATCACTGAAATTACCTGCCTATATCCAAACCATAATGAAAAATATATGCGCCTGGGCGCCGACTATTGCCGTTGCCATCTTATTCAGAAAATTATACCCGAACACAACTGTAATTGATTATCTAAAAAGAAACTTCCTGTCAAAAGTTAATCCGCTGACCTTTATCGCAATCCTGGCATTACAACTAACTATATCCGTTATTGCCGTTCTATTCTATCTTTTGCTTAATAAATTAACCATCGGATCCCTCTCGCTAATGAGTCCCGCGACAATACTGCCGACTATTCTAATACTAATAACCAGCGGACCGCTGGGTGAGGAATTGGGCTGGCGCGGTTATGCTTTAAATGAACTTTTAAAGACGAAAAATGCTTTTAAGGCATCAATTATTTTAGGTTTCATTTGGGGGTTCTGGCATTTACCGTTATGGCTTCTATCGGGATACTCCGGAATACATTTAATTCAGTACATTTTCTTCTTTCTTTTAGCGATAGTCTCTTTATCGATAATAATCACGATTTTTTATGTCAGAAGTAAAAATATTTTGATCGCTGTTTGGATTCATTTCCTTTTCAATTTTTTGTTAAAATTACCGAATATCGATGTGCTCAATATGTTTACATACACAGCAAGTGTGTATTCTATTGCAGCGCTTCTATTATTATTCATTTATAGAAAACAATTATTTAAACCAATGCAAATTTGAATAATATGAATACAGGAAATGTTTTTTAGATTTTATCTTATAAGGTATTAAACATCGAGCAAGTGATTAAACAGGACGCCAAATTAGGATAATGTCAACCCGGATATTTAATACCTGCTTCGGGCTCGGCAGCGAATTTATTTTTTCCGGATTCCTCGTGCTGTTTTTAGTTATTTTGCTGACAAAGAGGTTTAGGTATTAAGCAGCAAAAAGTCTGAACCGCCGATCCGTATGATAAAACAATGAACTATGATGATTAACCACTAAATCGGAAACACCGTAAGTACAAAAAATCATGCTAATCCTTTAATCATGTAAATCAAGGTTCGGACAATGAT
>JAADIP010000129.1 GCA_013151275.1 Calditrichota bacterium
ACCATTTGCATGGCGCAATTATCGACAATAATCTCCTTGTAGGTCACCTCGGGATAATTTTTTGCCACCTTGCGCACACTGTCCAAAAACAAACCGTCGCTTTTTTTCATGATATTGGCTTTATGCACGGCGTGAACCATTTTTCGTTCTCTTTTCATCGCCCATTCAAAAGCCGCCTTGGCAATGCGGGTGGAAGCGCGTTCGGTGATCACTTTTAAACTTTGAGCCACACCGGGCGCAACTTCGTATTCCATTCCCGTGTATAAATCTTCGGTGTTTTCACGAAAAATCACCATATCAACCGGACGGTGCTGAAAGGTGATTCCCAGCGCGGAACTCACAGGACGAACATTGGCGTAAAGATCGAGATTTTTTCTTAACAGAACGTTAACCGATTGAAATCCGCCGCCAATGGGCGTTGTTAGCGGACCTTTTAAGGCGACCTTGTTTTTGCGGATGGATTCCAGAGTTTCCTCGGGAAGCGTTGTATCATACTTCTGCAAAGCGCCGGCGCCGGCATCCATAATTTCCCAGTCAATAACAATTCCCGCGGCAGCTAAAACTTTTCGCGCTGCGGAAGTGACTTCCGGACCAATCCCGTCTCCCGGAATCAAGGTTATTTGATAAACTTTCTCTTTATTTGACATCAACTTTCCTTTCGGGGATTTTATTTACAATGAACAAAACGATACCCAATATAGGCATAAAACGCGACTTCGGGTTATTTTTAATCCATTTGTATAAAGTTTATAAATGTATTTAAAAGTAAGGGAATATTCAAAAAAATTTAATCCGTTTTTTAAATCGGAAAAACAGGGAACCTTGAATTGAGCAATAAGTTAAATTGTTTTTTCGAGCGCGACAAACATCCTTAATTGACCGGCTTTTCGGGAACAGTTGTTGAAAAAATATCGGATATTCGGGATGATTGTCCTGTATATGGAATTCTCTTAAAAAAAATTTCGGGAAGGATCGGAATGTTTTGTATATTTATTCACGATTTTTAACTAAAATTAGACTCTCTGTACAAAAATATTTATATTAAGCCCTGATTTGATTTAACCGACAGGAATGGCAATCCCAATGAAAGTAACAGAACATTTAGCAAAAGCGAAAGAGACGCTGATCAGCTTTGAAATCATTCCTCCCAAACGCGGCGGAGACATCCGCAGTTTACTCAAAGTTGTTGATGATATTTCAAGATTTAATCCGCCTTTTATCGATATTACCAGTCATGCAGCGGAAGTGACTTACGAAGAAACGCCTCAGGGAATTAAACGCAAAGTCAAGCGCAAACGACCCGGCACCCTCGGCATCTGCGCTTTGATTCAAAATAAATACAATATCGATGCCGTGCCCCACGTGCTTTGCAACGGTTTTACACGTGAAGAAACGGAAGATTTTCTGATCGACCTGCAATATCTGGAAATCGAAAATGTTCTCGCTCTGCGCGGCGAAGACAACAGTTATCAAAAGCCCATTTTGCACGGACGCAGCGTGAACCATTACGCCATTGATCTTGTAAAGCAGATCCACGACATGAATAAGGGAAGATACTTAGAAGCAGATTTGGTGGACGCGAAACCGTCCAATTTTTGCATCGGCGTTGCCGCCTATCCCGAAAAACACGTTTCGGCTCCCAATCTGGATTTCGATATCAAACAGTTGAAAAACAAGATCGATGCCGGCGCCGATTACATCGTTACGCAAATGTTTTACGATAATCAATTTTATTTTGATTTTGTGGAAAAATCCCGTCAGCAGGGAATTACCGTGCCCATCATTCCCGGTCTTAAAATACTCACTACCAAAAAACAGGTCACCTCTATTCCGGCGAATTTTCACATTACGCTTCCGCCGCAGCTTACCGACCGGGTGCTTGAAGTTAAAACCGACAAAGAAGTGTTAGAGATCGGCGTTGACTGGGCATACAAACAAGTAACCGAGCTTATCGAAAAAAAGGTGCCCGCCATCCACTTTTACATCATGCAAAACTCGTCCCCCATCAAAATGCTGATGAAAAAACTGGGGTGGTAACGCCGAAAAAATTGTTATTCTCCGCATATCGCGCCTTGCGAAGAAATCTGAAATTAAAAGAAGAAATCCGCAAAACCGGAAACTTTGAAGATGGGACCGATACTTGTCTGATTTTGTATCCTTTGGTGATTCCGCCTCTACCCTGTCCGGAAATCGAATAGTCCGCGGAACCTACCGTTTATGGAATTCTTTCGAAGGCATCCGCCCTTTCACAAATCAAACTGGAAAAACATAAAAGTTTTTGCTAATTTCTACCGATTTTATCTGAATTCGGCAAAATCAGATTATTTGCCGGATCGGAATAATATTTGAATTTTAATCTTCCGATACGGAGATTTTTATGCTCAAGGAAAAGAAGACAAAAGCCCGCCTGTTAATCGAGTTTTTATGCCGGTGGACGCTTAAACTGATCGGTTGGAGAGCCGTCGGCAAGGTGCCCGAAGTTCCCAAGTATGTGATGATCGGTTATCCGCATACGTCTAACTGGGATACTCTGATCGGTTTAATCCTTTATACATCGATGGGCGTCCATGTGCGCTGGCTGGGGAAGCATTCGCTTTTTAAAGGACCTTTGGGATGGCTTATCAGAAAATCCGGCGGAATACCCATAAGACGCGACGTTTCTCAAAACTTTGTGGAAAAAATGAAGGAGGTTTTCGGAAAGTCCGATTATCTGGTATTGACGCTTTCGCCGGAGGGCACGCGGAAAAAAACAGAATACTGGAGAACGGGATTTTATTATATCGCGCTTGCCGCCAATGTTCCCATTGCTCTGGGTTATTTGGATTATTCCAATAAAACCGGGGGATTCGGACCTTTGATATTTCCAAGCGGCGACATCGAAGCGGATCTGGAAAAAATCCGTCCCTTTTACAAAGACATCCGCGCGAAATTCCCGGAAAATAAGGGACCTATCAGAATCAAACCGCGAAAAAACGAAAATCATACATAAAAACAGGGAACACAATGAACGATCATCTGACGCTAATTTTAATTTACTCCGGCAGCATTATCATCGTCGCCTGGATCGGCGGATTGATTCCCCTTTACTTCCGTCAAAACAGCAAAATACTCCATTGGTTCATCAGTTTCGGCGCCGGAATTCTGTTAGGAGCAGCCTTTCTGCACATGCTGCCCGATGCCGCCGAATATATCGGCTCCGATTTGGGGTTACCCGCTTTAGCCGGTTTTTTGATGCTGTTCATCCTTGAAAAGTTCATTATGACTCATCCCTGCCCCTCCGAGCATTGCGAATACCATCAGGTGGGATTATCCGCTTTTATCGGACTTTCGCTGCACAGTCTGATTACGGGACTGGCGCTGGGAGCCGGTGTGCTTGTCCCGCGTCTCGGTTTTATTGTTTTTTTAGCGGTTATTTTGCATAAACTTCCCGCGTCGCTTTCGCTCACCAGCCTGTTTTTAAAAGAAAATTATTCCAATAAAAAAATATTTGCCCATTTAACGGTTTTTTCATTGATGGTTCCCATCGGCGCCATAATTACCTTCTTTTTCCTTAAAAACACCGACCACAAAACGATCGGATTTTTAATCGCTTTTTCAGCCGGAACGTTTTTACACGTGGCGGCTGACGATCTTTTACCCGAAGTGCATCAACATTCGCATGAACGGATCAGTCGTTTAATTTCGTTTATCATAGGATTGATTATCATTTGGATAATTACGTTTATCGAATAAAAGCAGCGGGGGGAGGGGGAAGATAAAAGATAAAAGACAAAAGATTAAAGATTAAAGATTGAGTGGTGCGTTAACGATGTTTAGTCAATTGTGGTTAAATTGGCTATTAGTTAAGGGTTAAGGGTGTAAGCTCTTTGGATTTACGATTTTCGATTGATGAATTTCCTATTCAGCTTACCTTGTTACTCTGTAACTTTGTAACTTTGTAACTCATCACGCGACACGCGTCACGACTTTGTTACTTTTTGTTGCTTATAAAATACAAAAAACCTATATTATCGGTCAGTACACAATTCGATTTTACAAATATGGAAAAATTACGCTATTATTTGCAATGGTGGTTTGAGTACCATCTGCCAAACTTTGTACCCAGAGATTTTCCGATGGATTTATTTGACGTAAATCTCATTCCGGTATTAGTGGGACCACGCAGAAGCGGGAAGAGCACATTATTTTTTCAGCTTATTTCTAAATTGCGTGAAAGAATTCCCGCTAAGAATATTATTTACGTCAATTATGAAGATGACCGTCTGTTGCCTTTGGATGGCAGGGAACTGTCTGAGTTATTGAATACCTATCGTCAAACCTACAAGCCGTCGCCCGACCATTTTGTTTATCTTTTCCTTGATGAAATTCAGAACGTACCCGGTTGGGAAAAGATTATTCGCAGGATTCACGAAACCGAACCAAGAGTCAAACTTTTCCTTACCGGATCCAATTCAAAAATGCTGAGCAGGGAAATCGCGACATCCTTAAGGGGACGTACGCTTCCGCAACAGGTTTATCCCATAAGTTTCAGGGAATATCTGCGATTCATTCAAATTGAAATTCCCGAAATACAGACGCTGAAATTCAGCACCCACAAAGATCAAATTTTGAACGCTTTTGAGGATTACTTACGCTACGGAGGTTTCCCTGAAGTTGTTCTGACTTCGAAGACTTTTATTAAAGAAGAAATTTTAAAACAATACATGAATACGATTTTTTTCAAAGATATTGTGGAACGATATAGTATCCGCAATTACAAAGCTCTTGATATTTTCATAAAAATTTTGTCGAGACAGATGGCATCGTTGGTCAGCTACGGCAAATTACAGAACAGCCTGAAATCCATCGGCATCGGCATATCAAAGAATACGATCATTGATTATTTTTCTTATGTTGAAGATGCAATGTTGGGCAAAGGCGTTGCTATTTTTTCGTATTCCGTGAAAGATCAGCTTCAATACCCGAGAAAATTTTATTTAGTGGATAACGGTCTTTACAGAACCGTCGCTTTTTTAAAGGAGGGCGATAACGGCAGGTTATTGGAGAATTTGGTCTATGGTATGTTGGAGCGTAAATTTAATGAGATTTTCTATTGGAAAGACAAAAACGGAAGAGAAGTGGATTTTGTTCTTCCGCGATTGTTTGATAATTCCGAAGCCTTTCCTCTGATACAGGTTTGTTATTCATTTGTCGATAATTCCGTAAGAAAGAGGGAAATTACCGCCATTTTAAAAGCCTGCAAAGAATTCAAGGTCGATAAAGCATTGATTATTACCAGAGATCAATGGGAGGATTTTGAAACAGAGGGGATTAAGATTAAAGTTCTGCCGTTTATCGAATGGAGCCTGGCGTTGAACGAATTGCGTGATGCGTGATGGCATTTTCGTTAAGGGTGTAAGGGTTAAGCGGGCTTCTTTAGTTACTGGTCTCTTGTCACTCTCCGCTCACTGAGCTTGTCGAAGTGAGCTTGTCTATTTACTTTGTTACTCATTACGCATCACGCATTACGACTTTTTACTTGTAATTTATTGCTTTGTTTTGAGTTAAAGACCCCCCTTTTAATTTCCCCCCTTCAAAGGGGGGAACGCCGAAGGCAAGGGGGGCTTAATAAGCAAGAGCCAAAGTATATGAGTTTTAGGAATGTTTCGTTAAACATTTCCGATCTATTCTTCACAAGTTGCCATCGTACATTTGGAGCCGGAAACATTTAAGATTGTTTATTTTTATGTAGTTATAAACTAAATCATAAAACAAATATCCGGACTTTTTCCAAAATAGATCAGATTACCAAAATACTAATTCAGAAGCGACATGTTAAATTGACCTTTAATAATTTATATGGGCAGAAAGCAGAACTAAAAATGTATTTCACCAAGTTCTCCCCTAAATTCGATAGATCAACGATTAAAGCTATTCAAATAATTTTGAAATCAATTTAGATTTATCAATCTTATGAAATGCAGATAAATCATTTAGGATATTATTTAAAGTACCGATTTTTATAGGATTATGATTGGGTATGGTAATATGGTGAATTTTTTGATCCAATTCTATTGATAATCGTATGTGACTACCTCTTTGACGAGTAATAGAATATCCAATTTTTTTTAATGAGTTTACCAATTGGGCTGCTGAAATATTTCTTGGAATTTTCACGAGGCAATAATTTCTTCCTTTACATAATGAAGTCTGATAATTTTTGGCTTTTCTTCAGGTTCAAAATGACATGCCACTGCCTCCACGACATTCTTTTTCAATTCATCAATTGATTCACCTTCCGTAAAAATAGAATGACCTATGGCTTTTGCCTCATACCCTCCTTCAAGCGACTCTTCTATAATAAAAATAATTTCGGTGTTCATGTAATCATCTCACTTTTAGACACATATTTTGTATTAATATAGCCTAATTTATCAGTCAATTCAATTTTCTGATACATTTGTTTAAAGGGTTAAGGGTTAATCGGCTTCTCCAATCACTAGTCACTCGTTACTCGTCACTTTTCACCCTGTCACGCGTCACGTCCTTGTCACTCTCCAGCCTCTCCTTCCGCTTTTCCTCCAGATATCGGTTATTCATCTCCTCGATGCGGTAAATAATCTGTTCGATTTCTTCGCGGCTCTTCCCCTTTGTCCAGTCATCCATCAAATAACGTTGCGGATGTTCCACCGCCAATTGAACAATATTTGAAAGCGGAATCATGTAATACCGGTAAAGCTGATCGATTTTGGCGCATTGCACTTCAAAGTTAATCGTCGATTCATGCTGGGGATTGGTTTTTACCACAAAATTCTTTTCCAAATGCCCTTTGTTACGAATCACCTGAATAGCCATGTGCAAATTACCGATCCAGCTACCCACATTATCAAAATTGAGTAATTTGTTTGCCGCTCTTGTGGTGATGCTCAATCCCGATTGAAAATCCGGTTTGCTGTTTAACACCTTGAGATCGGAAAGCAAATAGATGTACATGTTTTCGAGGTCTTCCATTGCCCAACGATTGATAGGATATTTCTCCGTTTCGAGACTCCGCGGATGCCGTCTGGGATAGGTAATGACAACCTCGTCCGGCTTTGCAACCGAAAGATGGTGATCATAAACCCGACGAATTTCCGAATAACTTAACTGAAAATCGGAATCGCTTACCGCCAGATGCCCGGCATTCATCAAATTGGCAATATGCACCAATAATTCCAACGGATAGGTCAGACCAAGCGGATTTTCATTATAATGGATAACCTGCACCCGATGTTCTTTATAATGGCTTTTAGCAAACACCTCAGCAACCCGTCGGGCGCTCTCTTCCCACGGAGCAAAATCGTAAAAAGAGACTTCATGCCTTAAATCTTCCCGCTCGAAAAATTCTCTCGGGTTATCGCCGCATAGAGCCACCACCGTCATAAAACCTTCTTCCGGCGGAAAGTGCTCTTTTTGCCCCTTGATGATATCGATTAAATCCTGATACGATTTTTCAGAATGCAGATATTGGCGGAATCCTAGAATGTTTGGCATTATTCACTCCTGGTAACTTCATTAGTAGATTGCTATTTATCGCACGATGCGTGGATGTCTTTAGTTTTAGAGTGACATAGCATAAAGGAAAAACAATGAACCTAATGAGAACCTTCTTTAGCACTCTCAAATTTACTTACTGATTTTATCAAACCATTTAACTGACTTCTAATTTTAAACATTCTTTGAAGCAACTTCTCCGAATCTGATTCTGATAAAAATCTTAAATTCTGTGAAATAATAATTTGGGTTTCCAATTCCGATAAACTACCTAAGGCAATATATAGAAATTTAATAAAATCTTTTTTAGAACGCCGTCCTGCGCCTTCAGCAATATTAGACGGGATTGAAACTGCAGCTCTTCTAATTTGATTAACAAGTCCATACAATTCATCTTTTGGAAATTTTTTTGACAAATGATAAATTAAAGTTACAAATTCAACACTATCTTTCCAAACATCAAGATCTTTGTGTGTCTTCATTTTATTTGAGCATATTATTATTAGACAAATTTAAATATTAGTTGCTAAATTTATTCTTACTTCATAAGACACGTAAATCAACATAAACGATTGTTACTTTGTTACTTTGTTACTTTGTCACTTTGTCACTCATCACGCATCACTCATCACGCATCACGCTTTATCACCTGATCAAACACATCTTAATCGTTTGCTGAAAATTTGAGCTGCGTAAAACCGCAAAATAGATACCCGCCGGCGCATCGATTTGAACGCCGTCGCGTCCGTCCCAGCTCAACCGATACTGCTTTCCGGATTCAACCTGATCGTTAACCAGAGTGCGGATTTTTTGTCCACTAAGGTTGTAAATGGCAAGTTCTACGTTGACGGATTCATCGTTCGTCGGCGGAACGTCAAACACGATGGTTGTGGAAGGATTAAAGGGGTTGGGATAATTGGGATGTAAAAAGAATGAGGTGGGTGTTTTTTCATTTACGGCAAACGGGCTGGTTTCATCGGTTTGAACCTTAACTTCGACGGGTCCGTGCCACGTTAAGCGACCGGCTAAATCCACATCCGCTAATTTGTAATAATAGGTTTGCCCGTTCATCACATTTTGATCCGTGTATTGATATTCATGCGCCGGTGCTGCTGCTCAATTGTCCTTTTAAATTCGGGTTGGCGCGGTAACTATCGATTAATTGATAGTCGGCATCCTGCGTTTGCGAGCGGTAAATTTCAAATCCTAAATTATCGATCTCGCTTTCGGTGCGCCATTTCAGCAAAACACCGTCGCTTTGCACAACAGCTTGAAAAGAAGTAAGGGTTACCGGGAGGGATTGATCTGTATCAAACGCGCCCGGCGTGGCGTTCGTATAGCTATCTAAAATCCACGAGCCTCCGATAGTTTTCTGATAATGGCGGTTACCGCTTCCGCCGACCGCCTGACCCGTATCGTCGAGCAAGGTTCCGTCATCGGTATCCGGCGTGCCGTCATTACTTCGTAATCTCCATCTTCTTGCTGTTGCAGTACCGAAATAAAGCAAAGTATTACCGTTATTATAAGCTGTATTTGCACTTAATGTCCCCCATTCACTTTCAAAAGTGGCTTTATCATTCCCTCTTGCAATAATCATGAATCCATAAGCTGGAATTACAAACTCACTTCCGGTTCCCGATTCATTCGTTCCGATATCATAAACATACTCCGCAGTATCCGGAATTGCGTCAACCCTTATTAGTTTATAGCCAGTTAAATCAATTGATGAATTGGAATTATTATATAACTCTAAAAACTCATTTTTGTATGCCGCTGCATCGGAAACTTCGCTGATGTAAATTTGGCAAAAAACATTTGAAATAAAGACAAAAACCATAATAAAGAAAAAAATACGACGCATACTCCCTCCCAAATGCTTTTCATTATCAATAAAAATCTTGCGATTCTTATTGATTTTCGACTTTCATGGTCGGATCATATTGAAAAAATCCGCTTGATTTTCTATGGAATTTATAAAAATCATCCTACTTTAAAATTCGTTCTTCAGAGGCGGAATTACCTCTTTAAGCTCTTTAATAAATTTTACGCTTTTTTCAATTTGACAGGCAGCCGATATTTTCCTTAATTTCCGCAGTAAAGTTCTGTTAACCCGGACCACTCTTTTCTTTTCTGGCAACTTAATCGCAGTTGCGGCAGATGTTGAGCAATCTCATCCATTGAAAAATATTTTATAGTATCCGCTACTCTGCCGTTTTCAAGAAAGCGTATCATGAGCCAACGCAATAAATCTATATCTTTTTTCAGACGGCTCTTTTTTAACAGGATATCTTCTTTTCGGAATTGGGGATATTCCCAAAAAACAGCTTTTAGAAAATTTGTTTTCATGGTTAAAATTCAATCCAACCGGTTTGAGTATTATTAACTGGAAAATTCAATTCATCAATTTAACCATTTATTGTTAATATAATATAATTTTTGGGTTCAATCCAGAAGAAATCAGACATTTTTAATAAAAAATAGAAGTAAACAAGTTGTCAGAAAGAAAAAAGATTAAAGATTAAAGATGAAAGATGAAAGGGGGAAAACGTGAAGACAATTATCTGTGGTGATAAGTGGGTCGGAGAGGCATGTTTAATGAATAAATGACAAAGTGGATTGATGATGAGAATCGGTAGTTTGCAATCTTATAACACAGAAAATTATACTCAACTTTCACTTTACACGTTTTTTTCATATCTTTTAAATTAACAAACGAAACACCGGGAAGCGCTATGAAACCAATTTCTGCTGTCTTATTGGTCATACTTTCTTTCATCTTTTTAAACGCACAAACATCATTACCCCCATATCACTGGACATGGGATTATTTGTATTATCTTAAAACATCCGGCGCTCTGTCCGAACTCAATATGACCAATCGCCCGTGGTATCGGCAGGATATCTCACAGGCGCTGAACGCTATTGATGAGTCAAAAGTAAATCCCGAGTTACGCAGAATGCTCAATCTGTTAAAAAACGAATTTAAAAATGAATCTCGATATTCAAAAGCATTAACCGAGTCAAAAGATATTTTTAGTATTCAACCCGGATTATATTCTATATTAGGCGGCGGAAGAGATAAAATCACATCTTCATACAAAACAAGATGGGAATTCCACCCTTTTTTACAACTTCAAATCGGACCAAATATTACTCTTTATTCCAACATCAGAGTATTTAAT
>JAADIP010000099.1 GCA_013151275.1 Calditrichota bacterium
TTTCCGTGACCTCCTTTTCGGGAGCGTAAACAAAACGCGGAATTACAAGACAACGCGAATTTAACATGAGGGCGTTCATAAAAGCCATCGGCGCCATGTAACTGCCGCGTCCGCCCGCCGTTACCATAACGCCGACAATCTTCCCCTCCCATGCCGATCCGGTTAAATCGAACACATTTTTTATGGCGGCGTTCAAATCGTAATTGTAAACCGGAGCCCCCACAAGAATACCCTCCGCCCGACTGATTTTTTCTTGCAGTTGCTTTGTCAGCGGGTGATTGAACGATTCCCCTCCGTCGCACAAAGGCAAAGGATAATCCCGCAAATCCACGAGCTCCGCCTCAATACCCCGGCTAACAAAAACGTCCGCCGCGTATTCCGCCAGAACCCGGCTACGACTCTTTTTATTCAAACTGGCGCTGATTATTAAGTACGCCATAACCCTATCGAATCTCCTGCGCTTTTAATTGAATTTGCCCCCACCGCATTCGACGCGCTTCGCCGAGACCTCAGGGAATTCGTCTTCCTTTGCCCGGTCAAACGAAAATACCCGCCGCGTAATTCCTCAGCTCAGCCTCATTACCCGCTTAAAAACAATTCCCGCCATTTTGGGATTCTCTTTTAAACGCCGCGTGGAATATCCGTACCAGTCCTCGCCAAAAGGCACATAAACCCGCAGGCGGTGCCCGGCGTTAACGATGATTTCCCGTAACTTTTCATCCACGCCCAAAAGCATCTGAAATTCATATTGTTCGGGTTTTAAATTGTACTTTTCGATTAACATCAAAGCGTGCCAGACCAGCTTTTCGTCATGGGTGGCAATACCCACATAGCAGCCGTTGGCAAGCAGTTTTTCCAGATTGTACTTAAAATTTTCGTTTATGATAGCCATGTCCTTGTAAGCGATCTCCCGCGGCTCCACATAAATTCCCTTGCACAAGCGTAAATTAGCCTTGTGTTTTATCAAATGGTTGATGTCTTCCATGGTTCGGCGCAAATAGGCTTGAATTACCGTGCCCACATGATCGTCAAATTCTTCTTTTAAACGCAGGTACATTTCAATAGTGTCGGTTGTGGTAGTGTGATCTTCCATATCGATGCGCACAAAATTGTTCAGTTTTTCAGCCTCCGCCACAATACGCCGGATGTTCCGATAACAAAATTCCTTATCGATTAACAAACCCATGTGGGTGGGTTTAAGCGACACATTGGAATTAAGACCTTCGGACTGAATGGTGTGTAAAATTTCAATGTAGGCGTCGGCTGCTTTTTCCGCCTTTTCTTTGGTGTCGCAAAACTCGCCCAATAAATCCATGGTAGCCATCATTCCTTTTTTATTGAGCTTTCTTACGGTTACCACGCCGTCTTCTAATTTTGAACCCGCAATATAAATTTTTGAAAAGATTTTTACTATCGGTTTTGGAACCAACGGAAGGCTCCAAACAACCATCTTGTCTAATAAACTCATAACCACCTCGTCGCTTAGTAAATATTAACTCCCGCTTTTGTGAAAAAATTCTAATCTTCGTTAATTTAAGCCCTTAAAAAAATAGTTTCAACCAAATAAACGTTTTTTTGGCAATGCCTCCTTCTTTTTTTCCGAAATTTCAGACTGGCGTAAAATGCCGCTTTTGCCGTCGCTGCAAACGATTGTTTTTGCGATTTTGAACTTCCTTCGCCGCGCGGCGTGAATATGACATGACGATCAAGTCGGAATGCTTTGTTTTCAAAATAAACGACAATGTATTTAGTCGAAATTTTTATTGACTTAATCTTGTTGTAAGAATATCTTATCAGGTATCCCGATAAAAACGCCTGCGTCAGAGTTTTAACCAAACTTTAAGGAGGAGTAGCCATGTCAATCCGTCGTTTTATCCTTTTCTTTGTCTTTATCTTTTTAGGACAAAGCCTTGCCGGGGTTATTCATGAAAGCAAAACCATCGTAAAATTTAAAGGTTTCGGAGAATATTCCACCCATGAAACCGTTTACGTTCAGGGATTAAAGCAATATAAAGAGAGCAGCAACAATTTTGAAGCCCAGGGAATGATGGGCAAAATGATTTCCGGTTTATTGTTCCGCGATAAAAACAAGGGCGAGATCACCGATCTTGAAGCGATGAAAATTTTCGATCTGTTCCATGACAAAAAACAATACCGCGTAAGACCGATCGAAAAAATGGAGTTCGGAGAAGAAGAATATTCCGCCCGCGAAGGAACGGAAGCCGAACAGGGAGAAACCGGGGAAAGCCAGAGCAATATCAAAATCACCAGACAGGTATTTAAAGTGGAACCCACCGGCAAACAAAAAACCATCAACAATTTCCCCTGCAAAGAATACAACGTTTTTTGGGTTACCGAATGGGTGAACACCGAAACCGGCGAAAAAGGCAAGGACAGCCTGTTTACCGACGTATGGACCACCGAATCGACCGGAGCCATTGAAAGCGCTTTAAAAGAAGAACAGGAATTCCAGAAAACCTACCTTAAAAAAGTCGGTCTGGATATGGACGTGCAGACGGAAGCCATTTTAGGGTTGAACTGGATTCAGATGTTTCAGGCTATGAGCGAAGGCAATCAGCAGCAGGCAAACTTTTCCGAATCCAAATGGGTTCGGGAAATGAAAAAAATCAAGGGCTTTCCCGTAATTATTGACGGTAAATATTACGCCACCCGTCCCGGCGGAAAAAAAGAGATGAAAGAAAAGAAAAGCACGGGATTTGATTTCAAAAATCCCACGGGAATGTTCGGCAACATGCTCAAAAAGAAATTAAAGGAAAAAACCAAGCCCAAGACTTCGGCGCATGAACCGGATTTTGCATTTCATACCGAGCTTTTGAAACTTGAAAGCCAGGGTTTGTCAAAAGACCGTTTTAAGGTTCCGGCGGACTACACGCTAATCGAAGAATAGTCGGTAACGCGGATTTAACGACGAGTTTTTGCGCGCTTTGGTCAAAAAGGGTAACCGCAAATTGAATTTAAAATCGGAATTGAAACGAAAACAAATTCTTCTATTTGCGCGCTTTCTTTTTGCCAAGCTTAAATTCCGGAATAAAGCTGCCCAAACCCTGATTGCAATTGCGGCACATTTCGATGCTTTTGCGATCGGTATTCAGGCGGCGGCGAAATTCGCGGAATTTTTCGTTGAGCCAGACGCTCTCAAAATGTTCGATCGCGTTAATGTTGCCCATTTCAAAATCGCCGTTTTTGTCAAAGCAGCAGGGAACCAGACCGCCGTCCCAGTTTATTAAAGTAGAAAACCAGGGTCGCGGGCAGGATTTTTTATCGGAATTTTTTACGATCAGTTTTTCGCCGTCAAACCGGTAGCGGCGGAATTTTTCATCCGCGGGCAGCCACTCGCGGGCTTCCTGTACGGAATGCACTTCGATATTTTTAATCAGCAGCCGATCCGCGCCCAATTCGCGGGCTAACTTCCGAATCGCGGGAAGTTCGCCTTCATTGTGCTTCATCACCAAAAACTGCAGGGCAATCAACGGCGTTTTGCTTTTGCGCCTTTTTTTTATTTCCGCGAAGCGCCGGACTCCCTCCAGAACTTTGTCCAATTTACCGTTCACCCGATAGCGTTCGTAACTTTCCTGCGTGACCCCGTCCAGCGAAACGATCATACTGTCCAGACCCGAATCTATGGTGGCGTTAACGGTCTCTTCGTCAAAATAATGCCCGTTGGTGCTTGTGGTGCAATAGATGTTTTTGGCTTTTGCTAATTTGACGAACTCCAAAAAGTGGGGATTCAGGTAGGGTTCGCCCTGATGGTAGAGTAAAAGGAAAAAGACGTCGTCGCCCAAAAGATCGAGTATTTTGCGGAAAAGTTTCCGGAGTCATCTTTCCGGGAACGCGCCGCATTTCGCCCGAACCGGTGGTGCACAGGGGACAATGTAAATTACACAGATTGGTCGGTTCAATGGTTAAAATGGGAGGACGTCCCCAAACAACGGTTCGTCCGCTGACTGCGGAAAGCAAAAACGACGAACCTGTTAACGCCAGATTTTTCAACCGCCGCAAGGTTAAACTTCGTAAAAGATTCGAAAGAATGAGTTCATTGGGCATTAATTGCATCGGGTTTGTCCGCATTTTTGTGAAAGGCAAAAATTAAACGTTTTGCGGCAAATTTGCAAAATTGACTTGTTCCGAAGCAGGCAAAAGAAAAACAGGAACTCCGTCTTTATCCGACGGAGCTCCTTTAAAAATCTCAGCTTAAAAAGTTCCCTCTACGCCGAGACCCGGTTTGTCGTTAAAAACGAATTTTCCCTTTACAACCTTTACTCCGGTAAAAGGATCGTTTTTGATCAGCAAATTGCCGTCCAGGTCCGCGTAATCGACAAAAGGCGCCAAATGAGCTGCGGCGGAAATCGCCACCGAACTTTCAATCATGCAGCCCAGCATAATCTTCATGCCCAAAGCCTTTGCCATGCCAATCATACGCAGCGCTTCCTGTATTCCGCCCGATTTCATCAGTTTGATATTAATTCCGTCGTAGGCTTCGGCTAATTTGGGAATATCGGCGGCTGTTTTAACCGCTTCGTCGGCGATGATGGGAATACCGGCTCGCTCGCGCAGCCAGGCGGTTTCTTTGATCATGGTCGATGGCATGGGCTGCTCGATGAATTCCACGCCCTGATCTTTAAGCCACTTGATCTTTTCCAGAGCCTCTTCTTTTGTTTTCCAGCCTTCGTTGGCATCCACACGAATGGGTTTGTCCGTAACGCTGCGCACGGCGTTGATAATCTCCCGATCACGATCGGTGCCCACTTTGATCTTTAAGATAGGATACTGTTCGGCTTCGCGTACTTTTTGCTTGATCACTTCGACAGTGTCGATGCCGATCGAAAAGGAGGTTACGGGCGCTTTTTCCGTGTCCAGTCCAAAAAGTTTGTACAGGGGAATATTGAACGCTTTACCGACCCAGTCCATCAAAGCAATGTCCAAAGCGGCTTTGGCGCAACTTTGATCCGTAATCGCCTTGTCGGTTTCTTCCTTAATATCCACGTAATGGAAGAGATTGTTTTGTTCGAAAATCTTTTTGGCTTCGTTAATGCGTTTGGTGGTCTTTTGGGAATTTTCTCCGTAGCGCACGTTTGGCGCAGCCTCGCCGTAGCCCGTAATACCGTTGCGTTCGATTTTAACAAAAACATTGTTTTTAAAATCACTGGAATTACGCGAAATAGTCCAGGTATGGGCTAAATCGAGTCGTTTGGTTTTTACTTCGATCATTATTTCTCCCGAACCTGTGATTTTTTGAATGGAATTTGATCCGCTGCAACCGGTCACCGAACTGAACAACGAGAAACCTAAAACGGACGATCCGGAAAGTTGCAGGAATTGTTTTCTACTTAAATTCATGACCCGCCCTTTCTATTTTAAAATGCGTTTTATTTTCTTTAAGGTCTTTTTCCGGTAGCCGTTAAAATCTTCATCCCGCTCATTAAGGCTGTTAACGCGCACTTCCCTGTCCTGATGAATAAATTTGTACCCGCCGAGACTCATTCCCACATGGGTTATCCGATCTTTCAATCCGAAAAACAAAAGGTCTCCGGGTTTGATGTTAGAAAAATCATCATTGGGAATAATTTCTTCTCCCATAAGAACCTGCTGTCTGGCGTCGCGCGGCAACTGAATTCCGTTAGCCCTGAAAACGGTCTGCGTAAACCCGGAACAGTCGCTGCCCTTCGAAGAATTGCCTCCCCAAAGATAGGGAATGCCCATCAACTGATACGCCGTTTTTACAAGGTCTTCCGGCTTTACTGCGGACGGCGATTTCACCGGAACCACGGGTCCCGCGTGGGCGGCGAGAATATATCCCCGCCGTTGATCCGGAGTTTCCGCCAGAATCCATTTCCCTTTTTTGGCGATGAATTTTAAGGTGGAATTCATGACCACGTCGCAAACCGGAATAGATTTTTGATCGGGTCGCGAAAAGATCCGGTCAACCGGATAATAAACCATTATCTGTTTGCTTTTCTCCCAGTCGGCGATGCCGTTTTCGTCCGTTCGCCAAAACGAATATTTGGTCATCCAGCCGATATAGCCGTAATTGGTCTGAATTAAATACCAGCTGCCTTTTTTCTTCAAAAGTTTAAGTTCGTTGCCCATAATGCTTTGATCGATCAACTCGGCGGGATGGCGCGGTTCGCGGCGGATATTGGCTACGCTCACCCTCACTATTCCGTAAATGCTGTCTCCCAGCTCGGGATGGGGCAGAATAACGCTGCTGTCGGTAAAATTCTTTGAGAGCAAAGAATCCAGTTTTTTAGTCAACTCGGAATGAGCCTGCGGAACGGTTGTCTCGCCTTTCAGAACCCATGTCTTGTTTCGGCGGGTCAATTCAAAATTCACAATCGCCAGACTTTTATCGGGAGCGAACTCTTCCCGGATTTGCTCCTGAATCGATTGAAAATCTTTAATAATTCTGTTTCGATCGGAACAGCCGGCAAAAAAGAATATCAGAACAAAGAGGATTACAAAACGCTTCATATAAGTTTCCTTTAAGTGGGTTAAACGTTAGCCCTGTGCAAATTTTAAAGTTAATTTAACGAACAAACCAACGTTTGGCAATCGAATTACATTGCCGACGGTCTAATTTTTTGTATCTTTTATCTTAAATTAACGTAATTTAATTCATCCGGTAAAATTCGACCGCGAATTACGCAAAAGACAACAATTACAATGCGCGCCGTTTATTGATATTTATTGAGATTATTTGGCTTATTGATGGGAATTGTTGGAGAAAATAATAAGCGATTAAATATGATGTGTCCGCTCTAAGAACGGTCCGTCATTGTCATTTCGATGAGTGCAGCGAAGAGAAATCTTTTGCTTTTATTGACGTCAAAAGATTTCTCCCTACGGTCGAAATGAAGGAACACGGTTTTTGGTGCTGAATTATAGGATTATTTTTTTCTCTATTTTTAACAGGTAATTTGAGATAATTCAAAACAGGAGCCTTAACATGATACGCAGTTTTTTTCTGGTTTTACTTTCCTTTTTTGTGCTTACGGCTTCCGATTCGCCGGTTGCCAAAAAAGCCGAACAACTTATTAAACAACGCAAATTCGATCAGGCTGAACAATTCCTGAAAAATTACAAATCCGATCCCGACGCGCTTTATTACTTAAGCCTTATCCGCTTAATCAAAGGCGATATCGACGCTGCTGTTGACTATGCCAACGACGCCCTGTCCAAATCGCAGGACAAGTCGCGCTTTTACGAATGGCTCGGCGATGTTTACGCGGTCAAAGCCCAGAACTCAAGCATGTTTTCCGCCATTTTTACCGTTTCCAAAATTAAATCCAACTGGCAAAAAGCAATTAAAGCCGATCCCAAAAACATTGACGTGCGGGAAAAACTGTTCATGTACTATTTGATGGCGCCGGGAATTGCCGGCGGCGACGAAGCAAAGGCGTTTGAACTCGCCCAACAGGTTCAAAAGTCAGACCCCGTCCGCGGCAAAATGCTAATGGGTCGCTATTACAAAAAAAAGGAACAATTTTCCGAAGCGGAAAACGCCTATCTGTCCGCGTTAAAATCAGCCCCCGACAGCACCTACGTTTTGAGCGAAATCGGCTTTTTTTATCTGGACACCAAAAAACCGGATAAGGCGAAAAAGTACTTTCTGAAAATCATCGCCCTCAAACCGGACAAGCCTTTTTCTTATGATTATCTGGGCAGATTTTATTTAAAGCAGGAAAAATACGATTCCGCGTTGACCATGTTCGACAAAGCCCTTGCCATCGATTCGCTGCAATTCCGGATCTACTTTAAAAAAGCGCAAACCCTGTCCAAACTAAACAGAAAAGAAGAAGCCAAAGAAATCGCTCAATATTTATTAAAACAAGACCTGTTTTTCAGCATGCACAATCAGATCTCTAAATTTTTGAAAGAACTGAATAAAGAGGATAAATAGCCGCCAACAATTTTTTGCATTATTTTGTATATTTATGTAAACTATTATCCCAAAATACGGACAAAATTAAACGATACGGGAACACATGGTTGATGCACAAACAACGGCGCGGCTCATTCTGGAAGACGGCAGCGTTTTTTACGGCGACTCTTTCGGGCATCCGCAATCAACAGCGGGAGAAATTGTTTTTAACACCGGAATGACCGGCTATCCGGAATCTTTAACCGATCCTTCTTACTACGGACAAATTCTGGTTTTAACCTTTCCGCTGATCGGAAACTACGGGATGCCGCCTTTTGAAAACGAGCGGGATCGTTTTCGCTGGTACGAAGCGCCCAAGGGAATGATCAGCGGACTGGTGGTCGATGATTATTCACTCGATTATTCTCACTGGCAGGCGAAAACAAGTCTGGCGCAATGGCTCTACAATCAAAAAATTCCGGCAATCTCCGGCATCGACACGCGCGCCCTGACCAAACGAATCCGCGAAAAAGGCGTGATGTTAGCCAAGCTGATCATCGGCGACGGCGACCGTGATTTTTACGACCCCAATAAAGAAAATCTTGTGCCGAAAGTCAGTATTAAAAAACCCAAACTTTACGGCAAGGGAAAAACACGAGTTGTTGTGGTTGACTGCGGCTGCAAACACAGTATTCTAAACGAACTGATCGCACGGGATATCGAAGTGCTGCGCGTACCATGGAACTATCCAGCGGAGGACGAAAAAGCCGACGGCATCCTCATTTCCAGCGGACCCGGCGACCCCGCCCTGTGTAACGAAACCGTAGAACATACGAAAAACATTTTAAACAAAGGCATCCCGACGTTTGGCATTTGTTTGGGACATCAGATAATGGCGTTGGCAATCGGCGCCAAAACGTACAAAATGAAGTACGGGCACCGCAGTCAAAATCAGCCGGTCGTTAACAGGCAAACCGGTCGGGCTTACATTACCTCGCAGAATCACGGCTTTGCGGTGGACGAATCCACCATTCCCGCGGACTGGCAGCCGTTTTTTTCCAACATTAACGATCAGACCAGCGAAGGTCTTATCCACAGCTCGGGACGGTTTATGAGCACTCAGTTCCATCCGGAAGCTTCGCCAGGTCCGACGGACACGCGCTTTTTGTTTGACCGGTTTATCGGGATCATTAAATCCTAATTATTGAATTCAGGAGTAATTTAAAAACGTGAAAAAAGGCAAATACAAAAAAATTCTGATTTTGGGTTCCGCCGCTTTAAAAATCGGCGAAGCCGGAGAATTCGATTATTCGGGAAGTCAGGCTATTAAAGCCTTAAAAGAAGAAGGCATCTACACCGTTTTGGTGAATCCCAACATTGCCACGATCCAGACCTCCGAACATCTGGCGGATCGGATTTACTTTTTGCCGGTGACGGTTGAATTCGTGGAAAAGGTGATCGAAAAGGAGCGACCGCAGGGTATTCTGCTCAGTTTTGGCGGACAAACCGCGCTTAACACCGGGCTGGAACTTTACCGGCGCGGCATCCTTAAGAAATACGACGTGGAAGTGCTCGGCACTCCGCCGCAAACGATCATCGACACCGAAGACCGCGAACATTTCATCACCAGGCTTTCGGAAATAGGAGTTAAAACCGCGCGCAGCAATGTAGCCACCACGGTAGAGCAGGCGTTAAAAGTCGCCCAGAAAATCGGCTATCCGGTAATGGTTCGCGTCGCTTACGCGTTAGGGGGATTGGGTTCGGGCTATTGCGCCAATGACGAAGAATTGATCGCAAAGGCGAGCAGAGCTCTGACGCTGGCTCCCCAAATTTTGGTCGAAGAATATTTGCACGGCTGGAAAGAGATAGAATACGAAGTCGTCCGCGACCGCGAAGATAATTGCATCACCGTGTGCAACATGGAAAATTTCGATCCCATGGGAATTCACACCGGCGAGAGCATTGTGGTGGCTCCCAGCCAGACATTGAGCAACGAAGAATATCATCGCTTGCGTGAAATAGCCATCAAGGTGGTGCGGCATTTGAAAGTGGTGGGAGAGTGTAACATTCAATACGCTTTAAATCCCGAGACTTCCGATTACCGCGTAATCGAGGTCAACGCCCGCTTATCCAGAAGCTCCGCTTTGGCTTCCAAGGCTACCGGTTATCCGCTGGCTTTTGTGGCTGCCAGATTAGCGATCGGCTACACGCTTCCGCAGCTTAAAAACAGCGTTACCAAAACCACCTCGGCTTTTTTTGAACCGGCTCTGGACTATGTTGTGGTTAAAATTCCGCGTTGGGATTTGAAGAAGTTCCGTCTGGTTTCCCGCAAAATCGGCTCCGGCATGAAGTCCGTCGGCGAGGTGATGGCAATCGGTCGTCATTTTGAAGAGGCGTTGCAAAAGGGATTGCGCATGCTGGAAATCGGCGCCTTAGGTTTGGTGGGAAACGAAAATTTTAAATTCGAAGACGTTACCGATGAGCTGCGCGCGCCGACCGAGGAGCGCATCTTCGCCATCATGCAAGCCTTTGAACACGGTTTTACCGTGGAAGAAGTTCATCAGCTTTCGCAAATCGATCACTGGTTTTTGTTCAAATTGCAAAAGGTGGCTCAAATTGCGCGCGAATTATCATTATTCAAAGATCACCGTCCGCCCGAACATTTGTTAAAACGAGCCAAACAAGCGGGATTCTCCGATGTGCAAATCGCCCGTTTGTGCAAAACCGAGGAAGAAGAAGTGCGCAACTGGCGTCTTAACGACGGTCTTGTGCCTTTTATCCGGCAGATCGACACCATGGCGGGCGAATATCCGGCGAAAACAAATTATCTGTACCTGAGCTACAACGGAACGGAAGACGACGTAAGCTCCGACGGACAGGACGGGGTTTTGATTTTGGGTTCCGGGTCGTACCGCATCGGCAGCTCGGTGGAATTTGACTGGTGCGCCGTTAATTCCGCCATAACGCTGAAAAATCTGGGCTATCAATCCGTAATGCTCAATTACAACCCGGAAACGGTCAGCACGGATTACGATCAGTCGGACATGCTTATTTTTGACGAGATCTCTCTGGAAACCATCATCGAAGTCTTTCGCAAATTAAAACTCAAAGGCGCCGTTATTTCGGTCGGCGGTCAAATTCCCAATAATTTAGCCACGGCGCTGGACAACGCGGGAATCCCCGTTTTAGGCACCTCCGCCCGCGATATCGACAAAGCGGAAAACCGCCACAAATTTTCGGCTTTACTCGATCGGCTTAAAATCGATCAACCGCTGTGGAAAGAGCTCACCTCTCTGAATGAGGCAATATCCTTTGCTCATCAGGTGGGTTACCCGGTTCTGGTTCGACCGTCTTACGTATTAAGCGGCGCCGCCATGGCTGTGGCGTCAAACGACGATGAATTAAAAGCCTATCTGGAAAAAGCGGTAAAACTTTCTCCGCAGCACCCCACGGTTATCAGCAAGTATCTGGTAAACGCCAAAGAAATCGAAATCGACGCCGTGGCTCGGAACGGCGAACTGATGGCGTATGCCATTTCGGAGCACGTGGAAAACGCGGGCGTGCATTCCGGCGACGCCACGCTGGTTTTTCCTCCCCAGCGTCTGTATCTGGAAACCATTCGCAAAACGCGCCAAATCGCCGCTCAAATCGCTTCGGCGCTGCACATTCACGGACCCTTCAACATCCAGTTCATCGCCCGCGACAACGAGGTTAAAGTGATTGAGTGCAACCTGCGGGCTTCGCGCAGTTTTCCCTTTGTTTCAAAAATTCTCAAATACAATTTCATCGATCTCGCCACGCGCGTCATGTTAGGAGCGCCGGTGGAACGCCCCGACCGCTCTCTATTCGAACTCAATTATGTGGGCGTAAAGGCGCCGCAATTTTCTTTTACTCGCCTCGAAGGAGCGGATCCCGCTCTTGGAGTTGAAATGACCTCAACCGGTGAGGTCGCCTGTCTGGGAGACGACTTTTATGAAGCGTTTTTGAAAGCTCTGCAGGCTGTGGGTTTTCGCTTCCCTTTTAAAAACGTGCTGCTCTCCACCGGCACCATCGCTTCAAAAGCTGAACTGCTGGAACCCATCCGCCAACTGCATCAACAGGGCGTAAAGCTTTACGCTACGGGCGGAACCGCAAAATTTCTGCGCCAAAACGGATTGCCGGTAACAAGGCTGCACTGGCCGCTGGATCAAAAAAAACCCAACGCCCTCGATTACATCAAAGAAGGGAAGATCGATCTGGTGATCAATATTCCCAAAAATTTTCAGAAAGACGAACTGACCAACGGCTATTTGATTCGACGGGCAGCCGTTGACTACAATAAAATCCTGATCACCAACCGCCAGATTGCCATGCGCATGATCGAAGCCATCCAAAACAAAGGTCTGGACAACCTGCAAATTAAAAGCTGGAATGAATACATCTGACAATATTTTCTGAAAATTCGATGCGTTT
>JAADIP010000103.1 GCA_013151275.1 Calditrichota bacterium
ATCGAAATGACAATGAAAAATCTTTTTAGAACAGACGAATCCAAATTTTAAATTCAATTTACTCTCCGTGAGCTTTGTGCCTTCTTTGTGGGCTGGGTGGTTACTATCATCTTGTTCTGTCATTCCGAGCGAAGAGAGGAATCTTCTTACTCCTACAAAAGCAAAGGATTTCTTGTCGCTGCGCCTGGCGGTTATTATCTCCCGCCGATTGTGCAGAAGATAACAATTACAATGCGTGACGATAGAAATATTGTGTGATGACCTGTTGATATTTATTGAGATGTTTTTACAAAATAAAAAAAGCCGGAAAAATTCCGGCTTTTTTATCGGGTTAATGTTAACGGCGACCGCCGCCGCGATGTTCGTTACCTTTGGAACCCGTGCCGTCACAAGTACCGCTGCCTTGACCTAAACCGCCCGCTTTGCCTTTGCCAAAGTGATTCATCCGTCCGCTTCCGTCCATCGGGCGTACAAAATCCGGATCCTGACCGTTGGGAATGCCGTCGCCGTCTGCATCGAGAGCGTTGTCGTTGATTCCGTCGCCGTCGGCGTCAACAAAGCCTCTCATTCCGTGTCCTTTGTGCATTTTGGAGCCGGTGTAATCGGGATCCATTCCGTTGGGGATTCCGTCGCCGTCGGCGTCCGGAGCGTTGTCGTTAAAACCGTCGCCGTTGTTGTCAACAAAGCCGATTCCGTGCCCTTGACCGTTGTTGATATCCTGAGCAAAAGCTCCGTTGGAAAAAACGAACATCATCAGGACAACCAGTCCTAATGTCGCGATGAGATAAGTTGAACGTTTCATGATGAAACCTCCTTTTTAGTTAGTGTTTTGTTACAAGTTCGCTTTTAGTAAGACAAAGCCCGTGCCAAAAAATATTTGAGTCGTTCAATTACAATAAAAACAACCTGATAAGGATTTGCCGCAAAACAGTGCCGTTTTTAAATTACGACCCGACGGACGAGCGGTTGTTTTAATCGGGTCGATGAAAAGCCGTTTCGCCTGTTCGGGCGAGAACAAGCCGGTTTTGATTTGATTGAAAAGAATAAGAGAATCGTATAACTTTCCTCAAAACAAAATTTTTGGGAAAGGTTAAAACCATGCGCTACTGGATAGATAAGTTAAATCTTCAGCCTCATCCGGAAGGCGGTTATTATCGCGAAGTTTACCGCAGCGCGGAATACATTCCTCAATCCGGATTGCCCGAGCGGTATGAAAAGGCGCACGTCTTTGCGACTTCCATTTTCTTTTTGCTGCCGGGAACGGATTTTTCGGCGTTGCACAGGCTGCGTTCAGATGAGATCTGGCATTTTTACACCGGAAGCGCGTTGACGATTACCATGATCGATCAAAAGGGAAATTTAGAGCAAACGGTCCTGGGCAATAATCCCGAAAAAGGGGAATCGCTTCAGGCAGTTATTCCGCACGGCGTCTGGTTTGGCGCCAGAGTGAATGACGCGGAAGGATTTGCCCTGGTAGGCTGCACAGTGTCGCCCGGTTTTGAGTTTGAAGATTTTGAGCTGGGTAACCGCCGAAAATTACTGGCGGAATTTCCGCAGCATTCGGAAATCATTAAACGGTTAACCCGGTCTTGATCATGTCCCAATTTCAGTCTTATCAGCTTGTTTTGTTGGTAGCCAAAGATCTGACGATAGAAATAGGCGCTCTGGGCAAATGCAGAATAAAGGCGGGAAAATATATTTACACCGGCAGCGCCAAACGGAATATGGAAAAACGCATTGCCCGGCATTTTAAAAAAGAAAAACCGATACGCTGGCACATCGATTATCTGACCTCTCATCCCGAAATCAGGATTCTGCGGGTTGAACGATTCACCGAAAGCGAATGCGAGGTAAATCGGCGAACCGGCGGAGAGATCATTATTCCGGGATTTGGGGCGGGCGATTGCCGGAATCGCTGCGTTGCGCATTTAAAATATGTGGAGTCGTTATGATGTTTTAACGGCGCGATAGATTACAGCCACGCCGTTCAGCAATTTCCAGTGTTCCGCTTTTCCGAAACCCGCCCGAATAAGTTGTTCTTCGAATTCTGCAATGGTCGGAAATTTTTCAACGGAAGCCGGCAGATAGGAGTAAGCCGAAGGGTCTTTGCTGATCAGCCTTCCGATTGCGGGAAGGATGCGCTTGAAGTAAAACAAATAAAGGAATCTGAAAACGGGAAAAGTGGGCAATGAAAATTCCAGAATAATTGCCTGACCCTGCGGCGTTAAAATTCTGTGCATCTCTTTCAGAGCCTTTGGCATGTCGCCCATGTTGCGAATGCCGAAGGCGATTGTGACGCCGTCAAAAGTGTCGGCGGCAAAGGGCAGATATTCGCCGTCGCCGTTGACCAGAAAAAGTTTTTGCGCCTGCGGATCATTCTTGATTTTGACTTTGGCAAATTTCAGCATTCGGTGGGCGATATCGACTCCCACGACGGCGCAGCCTTTTTGACGAATGGTTTCCAGAGCCAGATCGGCGGTTCCGCAGGCTAAATCCAGAACTTTCTGCTGCGAAGAAACCTGTAATTTTTTAATCGCCTTCTTGCGCCATAAAATATCGATGCCCATGCTGAGAAAGTGGTTTAAAAAATCGTAACGATGGGCAATGGAATTAAACATTTGCCGAACGTAACGCTTTTTTTGCTGCGCGGTTTCCGGCGCCGACGGAGGGGAAGTCATCAATTTTCTCCCCAGCGCGTGACAAGGTTGTGCGGAACGGACAAATGATCTAACACGCGCGCCACAACAAAATCAGCCAGTTGCTCGATTGTTTGCGGTTTGTGGTAAAAAGCGGGCGAAGCAGGTAAAACGGTCGCACCTGCGAGCGTTGCTTTTTTCATGTTTTCGATGTGGATTAAGTTGTAGGGCGTTTCTCTGAGAACGAGAACGACAGGGCGGCGCTCTTTGAGATTCACGTCGGCTGCGCGCTCGATTAAATTGGAGGCGTAGCCGTTGGCAATGCCGGAAAGAGTTTTTGCGGAACAGGGGATGATTGCCATTCCCTGCACTAAAAACGATCCGCTTGCCACGGGCGCGAAATGATTTTCCGCAGAGTGGGTAATAATCTCGCTTTGACCGAAGGGCTCCGATTGAGCTTTCTTCAGGAATTCGCCGAAACTCTGCTTTGCGGAATCCCAGCCGGTTTCGGCTTTCATTATTTTTGCCGCCACCGGAGAAATCACAAGGTGAACCTGATAATCGCCAGGAATCGCCCGTAAAAGACGGACCGCGTAAATCATCCCGCTGGCACCGCTGATACCCACGACAATGCGTTTCATAATAAAAGCAAATCTCCCAGGATGGTAATAAAAAAGATGACGCTGATAACGCCGTTCATATTAAAAAAAGCCATGTCCAATTTGGAAAAATCATCGGCTTTAACCAACGAATGTTCGTAGCTCAAAAGTCCGGCAATAATGATTAAGCCAAAGGAGTAGATGAAATGGAGCTGCAATAAAATCCACAGACTGAAGAGGAGCAGAAAGGCGAATAAATGGCTGATTCTGGCAATCCACAACGCTTTAGTGGGCCCAACGGTTCGCGGAATGGAGTAGAGTCCCGCCTGCCGGTCGAATTCGTAATCCTGCAAAGAATACAGAATATCAAAGCCAGCCACCCAAAAGACCACCGCAAAGCCTAAAATAATGGGCGGAAGGGCAAACGAACCGGTGATGGCAATCCAGGCGCCCACCGGCGAAATTCCCAGCGCCAAACCGAGAATGTAGTGAGAAAGAGCCGTAAACCGTTTGGTGTAAGAGTACAGGAAAAGCACGGCTAACGCGACCGGCGAAAGGGCAAAGCAAAGCGCATTGAGCTGAGCCGAAGCAAAAACAAAAACAACGGACGAAAAAAGCACAAAGGCAATCACCTCGCTTGTTTTGATTTTACCCGTAACCAGATGCCGTTTTTGGGTGCGGGGATTTGCCGCGTCGATGTCTTTATCGACAAAGCGGTTAAAACCCATAGCCGCGCTGCGGGCGCTGACCATGGCGACTATTATCCACAAAAGTTTTTCCAAGGTTAACGGAACGCGGCTGTTGGCGAGTATTGCCGACGATAACGCAAAAGGAAGGGCAAAAATCGAATGCGAAAACTTAATCATACGTCCGTATTCAATTATCTGGGAAATCAATTTTTTCAGAACCATTGCATTTCGCTCCATGTTCGTGAGACCACGGCTGATTCGGGATTCTCGGTAATTGGTTTGTTAAACGTGAACACATTAAACGCCGCCTTTTTACCCGCATCCAGCGAACCGTACAAATGATCTTTTCCCAAAGCGCGGGCGCCGTTTAAAGTAGCCATTTGAACCAATATTTCCGGTTCAATAAAATCGAAATGTTCAAACAGATAAAAAAGTTCCTCGTTCATGTCAAGACTCGTGTTGGAAGCCAGACTATCGGTACCCACGCACAGGGGAATACCGTTTTCCAGATATTTTTGAACGGGCGGCTTTCCGACATTAAGCAGAGCGTTGCTCCGCGCGCAGAGGCAAACAGCGGCTTTCGTGTTTTTGATTATTCGCACGTCCTCTTCGGTCACCTGCACGCCGTGGACTAAAATTGAATTCTCGTTCAATATCCCCAGGTCAGCCAGATAAGAAACCGGCGTGCTGAACGGAGGCTGCCATTTTTCGTTCCAGACGCCGAGTTGTTTTAAAAAGTCGATCATGGGTCCGGAATTTTCCGTGAAAAAGCGGAACTCTTCGGGGCTTTCAGCCGCGTGAACGGATAATCGCGGAGAAAATTTCCCAATGCGTTTCAAAAGTTCTGCCGAAGTTGAGTAGGGGGCGTGAGGCGTTAAAACAGCCGACGGATTTATTGAGTTTAAGGTTGTTTTTGCCTGTTCAAAAATTTCATCGGCATCATCGGGGATAAATCCCAGAATTTCAAAAAAGACCGCGCGTTCCACAGGTTCGTCCGGTAATTTTGCCAAAAGGCGACCGTTGGTGATGTCTCCTGCTAAAGCGGTTCCCTGCCGGCGCATTTCTTCCATTGCAGACCGGGCAGCCCGCTCCGCTTCTTCCTGCGATTCATGGATCAGGCGGTATTTCAGGAGCTGTTCGACCCAGCTTACAAACGAGCCGCTGTTTATCCGTTGATTCTTCAGCCAGGAAAGTTCCAGGTGCGTGTGCGCGTTTACCCAGGCGGGCATAATAACGGAATAGGGAAAATCGTGGATTCGAATGCCTTTGAATCCGTTCCGGAGTTCGTAAGCGGGCAAAACGGATTGAATGACGCCGTTTTCGACAATCAGAGCAGCCTCGCGCATCGGCGGGCTGGAAACCGGAATTATCCAGCTTGCGCAGTAAGCTTCTTTAATGCTCACGGTGTTCCAGTAATTTGTATTCCATGTCTCGTTGATGCGGCTCGAAGCCGGCTATTCGAATAATGCGCTCGATTTCTTCCTGTGACATGCGGAAATGAGCGCCGGCTGCAGCCACCACATTTTCTTCAATCATCACGCTGCCAAAATCGTTCCCGCCGAAGTAAAGTCCCATTTGAGCGATTTTGGCGCCCATGGTTACCCATGAAACCTGAATGTTGGGAACATTGTCCAGCATCAATCGCGAAACGGCAAGGGTTTTCAGGTAATCGAACGCCGAGGTCTTTTCGCCGCCAAGCGATGTGTTGTCGGGCTGAAAGGTCCATGGAATAAAGGCTGTAAAACCCATGGTGTGATCCTGCAGATCGCGGATTTTTAAAATATGCTCCAGACGATGTTCGTAAGTTTCGATGTGTCCGAACATCATGGTGGCGGTTGTTTTCATTCCCATTTTGTGCGCCGTTTCCATCACCTCCAGCCATTGGTCGCTGGTCGTTTTATTGGCGTTCAGTTTTTGGCGGACATCATCGACCAAAATTTCCGCGCCGCCGCCGGGAATGGAGTCCAGTCCCGCGGCTTTCAAACGAATTAAGGTGTCTTTTAACGATAAACGGGAAATTCTGGAAATGTACTGAATTTCGGGCGGCGAAAGCGAATGGATGCGTACGGTCGGAAAATTCGTTTTAATGTAACGAAATAGGTCCTCGTAAAAATCGATTTTTAAGGCGGGATTCAATCCGCCCTGCATCAGAATTTGTCTGCCGCCGAGACGCAGCGTTTCCTGAATTTTTTGCCCGATAACTTCTTTTTTGAGCACATAGCCCTTGCCCGATCCTACTTTTTCGTAAAAAGCGCAAAAATCGCATTGAGCCACGCAAATATTGGTGTAGTTGATATTGCGGTCGATGATGTAAGTGGCGATCGGTTCGGGATGGATGCGCCGCTTAACCCGATCGGCTAATTTGCCCAGCCAGATCAAATCGGGTTGTTGAAACAGGAACAAGCCCTCTTCAAAACTGAGCCTTCTTTCTTCCCGAATTTTATATTCGATAAGCGATTTGTTAATCTTCATAAAAATGCAGCTCCGGAATATGATCGATTAACCCGAGGTAAAAAGCGTAGTGGTAAAATTCTTTTAAACCTTCTTTTTCTTCGTCGCCCAGTTTGTAATAGATGTTTTGGGTTAAATAATCGTAATAAAATTCCCAGTCCTGCGGCTGACCGACAGAGTATTCCTTACTGATTTTTTCGATATTTTGTGCGCCGATTTCGTACGACTTTTTCATGGCTTCCGTTTCATTGCGGGTGATGCTAAGTTCATGACCAGCCCAAAAAGCGTACACAAAGGGCAGCCCTGTCAAATCGTACCATTCTTCTCCCAAATCGATGTGCGCGGGAGATACAGCCTGGTAGTGAAGCGCCTTGTCCCCGATGATCAGCGCAGCATCGGCGCGTTTGAGCATCTCTTCCATGTTGGGAGGCATGACCACAAATTCGGGTTCGATTTCGTATTTTTCTCTGAGCAGAATTTTCAATAACGCCACGGAGGTCCGTGAGCTGGTGTCAAGGGCAATCCGATTGATGGTTCGAATATCCCGATTAAAAAACAGCGCCACGCTTTTTACCGCTTTTTTCGAAGCAATGCACAAATCGGGAACGATTTTCCAGGCTCCTTTACTGTGAGCGTATTCGACGGACGGAACCAATCCCATTTCAACCTCGCCCTGCAAAAGACGTTGGGCGCAAACCGAAGGAACATCCTTCTGCAGATTAAAATCGTGATTGACAAGACCCTTTTCCAGCCCGTAAACAAGCGGTTTTGTATTCAGGTAACTAACGATGCTTACGTTTTTTACTTTAAACTGAGTCGGAGCCTCATCGCCCGAAGATTGACTTTGCGAATGTCCGAATAAATTGCTTATTTCCATTCTTTGAGTTCCCTGTTTATAAATTCGATTTCCTTAATTAACAACCCCGTCCGGGCGGGATCGTGTTGTCGCCTGTTGTTTTCAGATCAACGGTTCAACCCGCGATTTCCGAAATTTCGCTGTTTATTTCGTGATAAAGAGCGTCGCGTTCCACCGGAATGAATCCGCATTCTTGAATTAATTGTTTTAGTTGATTTCGGGTCATCATCTGCGACGATTTTGATCCAGCCATGTGGTAGATTTTTTCTTCGACAACCGAACCGTCAATATCGTCTGCTCCGAATGAAAGCGCGATCTGGGCAAGATCAACGCCCAGCATAACCCAGTAAGCCTTGATGTGTTCAAAATTATCGAGCATTAAACGGCTGACGGCGATATGCTTCAAATCTTCAAAACCTGTCGCCATGGGTAAACGAGCCAGACGGGTATTCTCCGGATGAAACGCCAGAGGCAGAAAGGTTAAAAAACCGCCGGTCTCATCCTGCAGGTTCCTGAGTCGAATGAGATGTTCGATTTTTTCTTCATCTTTTTCGATATGACCGTAGAGCAGGGTGGCGTTGGTTCTAATACCCTTGCTGTGCGCTAACTTATGAATGGCGATCCAATCGTCGGCGGAGAGTTTGTCCATGAACAGTTTTCGTTTTACGCGTTCGCTAAACACTTCGGCGCCGCCGCCGGGCATGGCGTTCAATCCCGCTTCAATCAAATCGTCCAACACTTCGCACCAGCTTTTGCCGGAACGTTCCGCCAGATAAGCGATTTCCACGGCGGTGTAAGCTTTGATATTGACTTTCGGACGAACTTCTTTAACAGTACGAATGACGTCGATGTAGTAATCGTAAGGAAGACCGTCGTCCAATCCGCCCACGATGTGAATTTCGGTAATGGGTTCGTTGATTCTTTCCAGAACCTTTTGGCGCACGGCATCAAGCGACATGCGATAGGCGCCGTCCTGATCTTCTTTGCGGTAAAAGGCGCAAAACAGACACTCGTTGCGGCAGATGTTCGTGGGATTGATATGCTGATTCATGGTGAAATAGGTTTTGAGTCCGTTTTTTTGCAAACGGACATAATGCGCCATTTCGCCGATGGTCAGAATGTCGTTGGATTCAAAGAGGCGTATGCCGTCTTCGAACGTAAGCCGCTCGCCAGCCATTACTTTATCGTAAACGGGTTGAAGCGCAGAATCGACCAATTTGTAACTCCGTTTTTAAATTAAACCGAATCAAATCGCAAAATTTACAAGTGACTCATAGTTAAAGCAAATTTATATTGGAAAAGTTTCCCT
>JAADIP010000162.1 GCA_013151275.1 Calditrichota bacterium
CTTTTATTAAAAACAATAATGATCATTATACGATTTTAGGTAACATATCCGGGATTGATTCAAGTAAAACCCATGGTCTATTGTTATTACAGACAGATAGCAACGGACAAATCCAATGGAAAAAAATTTATAATAAGGATTTTCCGGTTCAAGGGACAGGTATTGTAAAAACATCAAGCGGCGGCTACATGCTTTTAGAAAACATTGTAGATAAAAAAAATCAAACTATTTTATTAATCAACGTCGATATTAACGGAAATATTATATGGGAGAAGACTTATAACGACTCGTTAAAATCATTCGGACATTCAATTGCATCTTTAGACGGAAAGAACTTTTTTGTAGGCGGCTATCAGTTGTCCGGAGATAGGATCGATTCGGATTTATTGATTTTTTCTTTTGATAATACAGGAAAAATTATTTGGACAAAAACAATAGGCGTAAAAGGCTACAATGAAGTTTGCAAATCATTGTATGTTACAAAAGACAGTAGCATTGTTTTAGCAGGTGAAATATTTCCTTCTACTATTTTACTTATTAAAATGGACAAAAAAGGCAATTTAATTTGGAAGCACTCTTTAAAGTTTAAAAATTCCGTAAGTGTGAACAAGATAAAGGAATTGGAAGATGGCGGCAGCGCAATTGTAGGCGAGATAAAACGTAATGTATTCTTAATAAAGACCGACAATAATGGTAATTTTATACGTTCGGGTCAATATAAATTTCTTAAAAATAGTATTGGTTATGATATTGATGAAGCCTCGGATAATAGCATAGTAATTATCGGAACTACAGAAGATGATGTTTTAAACAAGTCAAACAACTTCTTATTAAATACTTACTCTTTAAAACAATTGAATTCTACTAACAAAGTTATGGATAATAATTGAAATCATAATATCAGTTATCGAAATTAAAATAAAAGACAGTAGAGAAATACCTTCCGTTAACTTTCCCAACTAAGCAAAGACTTTCGTTATGCTTATAAGCGTGTAAGCGGCAATGGTTATTTCTCGTTAATGGTGTAAGCGTATAAGGGTTAAGGGTTAAGGGTGTAAGCGGCTTCTCAATCCCTGTCGTAACTCGTTACTCTGTTACTCTGTAACTTTGTCACTTTGTCACTCGTTACGCATCACCCATCACGACTTTATCTGCCGAGTCGCTTCATCAACCAGATAAAGAATCGATTCGTAAGTCAAGCCGCTGTGCTCGCTTAATCCGATTTCACAGGTGCGGCTGGTTGAAAACCCCCGTTTGCAATTTTTGGGCAGTTGCTCTTTGAGCAGTTTTAATCCCGCGGCGTTAAGTTCGGGAACCGTGAATCCACGGTCGCCGGCAAAACCGCAACAGGCGGTATCCGGAACAATTACTTTCTCGGCGCACATTTCCGCCAGTTGCAGCAGTTTATCTTCCAAGCCCATTTTTTTGGCGCTGCAAACGGGAAAAACAGCGATAGTCTCCCGAACCTTTCGGAATTCCAATCGATCGGTAAGGTACTTTAAGGTGAATTCAATGGGTTCGAATAACTTTAAACGCCCGTCCAGAGTTTCCTTTATATGATACAGGCAGGGACTCATATCAGCCAACACGGGAATTTCGCCGTTGTTTGTGGCTTGGAGTAATGATTGTTCCAATTCTTTCGCTTTTTGTTTACCCGTTTCAAAAAACCCTTTACTTGAAAAAGCCATGCCGCAACACAAGTGATTGACGTTGTTGGGATAAATAACCTCGAATCCCGCTTTTTTCAGCAGCTTCTGCGTTAATTCGGTCAAAGCCAGCCGGTCTTCATTTCCCGGAGAAGCGCCCATGGTACGAGTGATACACGACGGAAAATAGACTACCTTCAATTTTCCCGAGCCGTCGCCGACGGTTTGCGTGATCGGCTTACCCGGAAGCGGCATAAACGGAGACCATCGCGGCAGTTTGTTAAAAAAGAGCGCGCGCAATGCCCGGGTCAATTGCGACATTGTGTTTGTGCCCAGGAGTTTGTGCAAAAAGTGTAAAACGCCGAGACCAAAACGAGCAAAGGCGGTTACGACGCTCATGTTTTCGGCGATTGTCTGCGCCACGTTTTTAGCAAACGGAGAAATCTTTTGATGACGCAATTCCTTAATCAATTTTCCGGTATCGATTCCCACGGGACAGGTAAGCGCGCACAATCCGTCCGCGGCGCAGGTTTGATCTCCCGCGTAATCGTACAATTCCGTCAATCGCGCCAGACGGTGCGGTTCATGTCCGGTAAGCTTAAGATGCGACATTTCCCGAAAAACCACTATTCTTTGACGCGGAGAAAGGGTCAGATCCCGCGACACGCAATTGGACTCGCAAAAACCGCATTCAATACAGTCATCGATCAAATCATCCGCCTGGTACATGGGTTTTATCGATTTGAGATGCAGTTGCGGATCGTCGTTAATCAAAACGCCGGGATTGAGAATGTTTTCCGGATCGAAGAGTTGTTTTATCTCGCGCATGATTTCGTACAGGTCGTCGCCCCATTCCAAAGCTACAAAGGGAGCCATATTGCGTCCGGTGCCGTGCTCGGCTTTCAGCGAACCGTCGTATCTGTTTACCACCAGATGAACCAGTTCATCCATAAAATCGGAATAGCGCTTTACTTCCTCGGAATCGGTGAAATCCTGAATAAGAACAAAATGTACGTTCCCGTCAAAAGCGTGTCCCCAGATGATGGCGTCGTCATATTTGTACCTGGCGAACAACGACTGCAAGTCCGGAATAGCCTTTGCTAAATTTTCGACGGGCACGGCGATGTCTTCAATGACAACGGTGGTTCCTTTTTTCCTTTCCGCGCAAACCGAGGGGAACAATCCTTTCCGCACGCTCCACAGAGCGGTAATTTCCCTGGCGTCGGTAGTAAATTCAACGGGACGCGCTTTGGACACATCCGATAAGACGTCTTTTATATCCTGAATCTGCTTTTCCAGGCTTTTCCGATCGGCAGCCCGCGTTTCCACCAGTAAAGCCGTGGCTGCGGCGTTCAGCTCTTTTAAATAAGCCGGCATCAAGGGCTTGTTTTCCACCGCGCGCAAAGACGCCCTGTCCATTAATTCGGCGGCGTTAACTTTACAGCTTCTTAATTTTGTAATTGCGCCGCAGGCGGTTTCAATATCCGGAAAAATAATCAGACTCGTCGCCTTTTGAGGAAAATCGTCCACGGTTCTGAAGCTGATTTCTGACATAAAAGCCAGCGTTCCTTCGGAGCCGACCATCAAATGTTCGATAATGTCGATGGGGTCTTCAAAATCAATCAGAGCGTTTAATCCGTAACCGGTGGTATTTTTCAAGCGATATTTACGCTTTATCTTTTCCACCCACTCCGGACGGTTCAGAACTTTCCGGCGGATATTAAGCAATCGATTAATAAATTCTTTTTGAGAGGCTAAAAAATTACGCCGGCTTTCCGGATCGCGGGTGTCCAGAATCGTGCCGTCGCTGAAAATTATTCGCAATCCGGCTAAAGTGTGGTAACTGTTATTCATAATTCCGCTGGTCATACCGCTGGCATTGTTCGAAACTATTCCTCCGATCTGCGCGGCGTTGATGGATGCGGGATCGGGACCGATTTTCTTTCCGTAAGGCTGCAAAAATTGATTGACCTTGCCGCCAATGAGACCCGGCTGCAGGTTAACGGTGGAAGCGTCATCGTTAATCGTGTAATGACGCCACTCCGAGGAGACTATTATCATCAACACCGAGTCCGTAATGCCCTGTCCCGAAAGGCTGGTGCCCGCCCCGCGGATGGTCAAAGGTATTTTTAAATCGCGACAGGTTTTAATAACAAAACGCGCTTCATCTTCGTTATGAACTTTAACCGCCAGTTTGGGAATTAAGCGATAAAAACTGGCGTCCGCGCCAAAAGCCAGCGTATTCAGATCGTCATGCAATAAACGTTCTTCGGGAATGACCCGTGATAGTTGTTTAAAAAGAATCCTGTAATTTCCGTCAAGCATTGAAAACTCCAAACCTAAATCAAAAGTAAGATACCCGCTCCGCTCTGTTTAAAGAGAAAAAATTGATAAAAAATTTCATTTATTCCAAATTTAATTTTTGTCGATTTTTTTCCTAAATTATCAGCGTTTGGCGTTACATTTAAAAACGGGTGGATATTGCCGGAATGAAAAACATCAGAACCGATTCGTTATTGCAAGCGCTCGAAAAGTTTTATATCGAGCTGGATCAATCGATTGCAAGAACGGAACAATTGAACCGCGATCGTTTGTCATGCAAGCCCGGCTGCCGCGACTGCTGTGTTGACGATATCACGGTTTTTGAAATCGAAGCCGAGAACATCCGCCGTTTTCATGCCGATGTCTTAAAAGAGCCTCCTCACCCCAAAGGCGCGTGCGCATTTCTCGATAAAAACGGACTTTGCCGAATTTACGAACACCGTCCTTATGTTTGCCGCACACAAGGTTTGCCCCTGCGCTGGATCGAATATCAGTCCGACGGCTCTATTGCTGAATATCGGGACATCTGTCCTTTGAACGAAGCCGGACTCCCTGTCGATCTTTTACCCGACGACTGGTGCTGGGACATCGGTCCGTTTGAACAAAAGCTGGCGGATATTCAGATGCTTTTTGGTAACGGCAATTTAAAACGCATTCGCTTAAGGGCGCTGTTTAAAAGCGGCGAATCCCCCTGAACGGGATCTCCGCCGCAAAAAGATAATTAATAACAGATTTCGGGCTTTTAACGGCAGAAGATGGCGATTAAATTTTTCTGTTCGCGTCCGGGCGGCTTAATTTTTCAAAGACTAAACCGGCGCTATTCTTTATTTGTTTCTAAAGGCGATCTTAAACCGCATCTCAGGGTCACCAAAAGCAACCGCCTTGGGATCAAACTCCTCGGGATCAAATTCATCGCCGACCCATTCAAGCATCTCCAAGTGTAATTCATGCCCGGGATCATTGATCGCTTCCAAAAGTCCCATATAGCCCCATACACCGCCGCAATCTTCCGGAGGACACTTACGCTTACCGGCGACGCACACGGGATATTCCTGATTTTCGCTTTTGGGAAGAATTTTTTCCAACGTTACTGTGTGTTCCCAATTATCGCCAAAATCGTAAATGTAATCCGCCTTTGGGTTATCCTCTGAAAAATAGTCTTTAATTTTGCATTTCCAGCCGGCTTTCATTTCAAAATCGTCAAAGTCATCATCAGGAATACCGATAGCCTCCCGCATGGCTGTTTTGGGATTGACAATTCTGAATTCATGCAAATGACAATCAAACCAACCCATCGAATCCTGGATAGCGACGTGAAGGTCCCAGAAAGAATAATTTTCCGGCACAAGAATTCTTCTCCAAATCGGCGGTTTTATGTCTTTTAACGTAATTTTAAACTGATAAACGCGATTAAATTTCTTCATTCCAAAGCCCCTCTTAAATTAATATTGCTGCAGCGTTTATAAATGTAATAAATTTTAAGAAACAATGTTTAATATTTTAGATCGGTCAATAGTTATTTGATAATTAGTGTTAAGGTGGGTAAAGTCGTTTAAAACCAAATAGTTCCCTTCCTACAATTTCCGAATAAACGCCCTGTTGATTTTTGTAAGAAATTCGACTTACGTATTGTTTTTTTGTTTTCTTTAATGTAATATACAAATGCATTCATCAATTTAATCCGGAGGAGCTAAAATGAGACACTTTAACAGACATTCTCTGCTTCTGCTGTTTGTGGGTTCGCTTTTTATTGTATTCTCCTGTTCCACGGAAACGCCTCTCTCTACTTCGGAAACAACGCCCTCTCAGCCGAATCAAAAAATTTTACAGACTTCAAACGGACGATGTTATGAAGGTGAATTAAAAACCGGCGCTTTGTACAAAATTTGCGTTCCCGAAGAATGGAACGGAGAATTGGTTGTTTTTGCCCACGGTTACGTGGATCCCACCCAACCGGTCGCCATTCCCGAATCTCAACTCACTCTTTCCGACGGAACTTACATTCCCGACATGATTACGGACATGGGCTACGCCTTTGCCACCACAAGCTACAGGGCAAACGGTTTTGTTGTGCAGGAAGGAATTATCGATCTTGTTGAACTTGTGTTTTTGTTCAAAAAAATGTTTCAGGAGCCCGAACACACCTATCTGGTAGGAGCGTCCGAAGGCGGATTGATTACGGTGAAATCTCTGGAAATGAAAAAAATTTACAGCGGCGGACTTGCCCTTTGCGGTCCGATCGGTGATTTTACCAGACAAGTTAATTACGTCGGCGATTTCAGAGTTTTATTCGATTATTTTTTCCCGGGCGTACTGCCGGGCAGCCCCATTAACATTCCCGAAGAATTAATTGCAAACTGGGACGAAGTTTACGTGCCCAAAATTCTTTCCGCCATTTCCACCTATCCCGACCGGGCGGAGCAACTGATCCGCTGCGCCAAAGCACCGGTAGATCCCAACGATCCGTCCACAATCGCCCGCACGGTTTTGGGCGTTCTTTGGTACAACGTATTTGCTACCAACGATCTTGTCGCACGGGTGGGGGGTAATCCGTTCGACAATACGGATCGACGCTACCGCGGATCCGCCAATGACGCCTATCTGAACAAGAATGTTAAACGCTATTCCGCAGACGCTCAGGCGCTGGACAATGTGCATCGGATGTTTGACACAACCGGCGATTTAAACGTTCCTGTGCTCACCATGCACACCGTCGGCGATCAAATTGTTCCGGCATGGCATGAACGCCTATACCGCCAAAAGGTCTTTCCGGAACACGGACGTATCTATTATGACAACATATTCGTAATGCGCTACGGTCACTGCAATTTTACCAAAGAAGAGCTCCTTGACGGATTCGAAAAAATGGTCTTAAAAGTCAAGGCATTCGAAATGCTTAAACTACCCGAACCGACTCTGGCGGCGCAATAAAATTATCGAATCTTCGGTTTTCGGTTGATCTTTCGGATTAATCCGGATAAAGAAAAATTTGCCCGATTCTTTCTTCCGTAAAAAGAAGAAGGTAATCGGGCATTTCGCTTCAGGGACTTTTTAGTTGGTAAAAAGACGCATTTTAAAAAATTTATTCATTTAAAGATTGCCGAACGAATGCAGCACATTTCGATATCTTGAAAAAAGCTCCGGGTTTAGTTTCCACATCTGTTCCTGCAAATTCTGCAGGCGTTCGGAAACCTGACTACGCTGACTCCTTAAGCGTTCGGTTTCCGCCAGATAGAGATAATAATTAAATTGAAGAATATTTGCCCGGGGATCGTTCCGCGCCAGGCTCCTGTTTTTCTCGATTCGTTTTTCCAGAAGATTTTCATAGGCGGAGGCTTCCGGATCGATATAGGTTTTGCCGTCTTCCCATAATGCAAAGGGCAGCTTAAGCAAGGCGTTTTCCGATGATCCGGTCTGTTTAAGCAAAAAGCGATATTTGTTCCGATAACTCCTGGGTAATAAATACTCGGGCTTGCATTGAAGCGGATCGTTGAAAAGAGCAAAAGTATATGCGGTGAACGATTCGCGCTCTTTCCCAGATTTTGAATAAGCAAATCCCTGTAATTCGCGCAAAAAAGGTTGTTCTCCGAAGGAGCGGATATAGCGGTTCACCGATTGAACGGCGGCTTTAAAATCATTCTGCGAAATAAAAATTTCCGCCGGATGCAGTTCTTCTATGATGAAATCGAAAGCCTCTTTATCGAGACGATCGTAAATTGCCTTGTCCAATCCTTCCGACAAAAACCGGAACTCTTCCCGCAAAGGTTCAAGAAAAGAAAGTCGGTCGTAATTTTGCCGCAAATGTGCAAGATAAAGGACAGCCTCCGCGTCGCTTGTTTGCAATTTGTTTTTAATTTCATTAACGGCGCCCGCTTTTCCGGTCAAACTTTCGGGCGCGTCAAAAGTATTCTTCCAGATGTCCAGATCATTTAACGCCCGATCGAGTTTGAAAAGAGAAAGGTTTTTACGAAACGAATTCCGAGCCATATTCTTTGTGTCGAAAAGACTCAATTGCATGAAAATACCTCTTTGGAATTCAAAACGATTGAATCCCATAAAGATAATTTTTCTTTTAATTTCTTGCAATTCTTATTTGAGGTATCGAACAACTTACTTTGCGGGAAATAATAACCACTAAGCACACAAAGAATAATAAAGTAATTGAAAAATAAACAAACTCTAATTTAAGTGCTAAAAATCAAAGAACCTCAGTTTAATCAGCGCAATCTGTGAAATCAGCTTAATCTGTGGTAAAAATTGAAAAAGAAACTAATCCTCTTATTTAAGCACTAAAAATCCAAATAAGCAAAAATTAATCTGCGACATCAGTGCCATCAGCATTAATCTGCGGTCTGCGGTTCCAGCTTATTTATGAATCTTAAAATTTCCCGTTCTTACCAGTTTGTTCAAATCCCAGGTATTCGGCTGCCACGCTCTTACATAAATCAAAGGATCCTTTTCGCTGAAATCGATCAGTAAAAACAAATATCCTTCGTCGGCGTAAGTGGTGGAATAATAACTTTGCCGCATTTCCACTCCATATACGT
>JAADIP010000046.1 GCA_013151275.1 Calditrichota bacterium
GTTTTCTCCGTGATTAATTTTTTTAGCCACAAATATAGATGCTGAATTTGTAGAAATTTTGTAGTATCCAAAAAAGATGCAAAGATAATCAGAAAGCAGAAAGCAGAAAACCGTGATGCGTAACGCGTGATGAGGGATGAGTGACGAGTGACAAAGTAACAAAGTAACAGGCTCCCTTCGACAGGCTCAGGGAGCGGAGACCAGCTTCCAGTAACCAGACGCCGGAGAAGCCCCTTAACTCTTAACCCTTAACCCATACACCCTTAACAAATCCCGTTAAACTTTTCAATCTCTCAACACCCGCCGCTTTTGGTTTTTCAAATAGGCTGCGTTTTGTTTTTAAGCCATTCGCGTTCTTCTTTACTTAAAAACGGCGAAAGCGTATCGTAAACCAGTTTGTGGTAATTGTTCAGATATTCTATCTCTTCGTCGCTGAGCAGATTTTTTTCGATCAAATTTGCGTCAACAGGACAGAGGGTAAGATTTTCGAATTTAAGAAATTGCCACTCTTCGCCGGATTTCTCTTCGTCTTTTGCAACAACAATTAAATTTTCCATGCGCATGCCGTATTCGTTGGCTTTGTAAAAACCCGGTTCATTGGAGCAAACCATGCCGATTTCCAGAGGAACGCCGATTCCGCGATAATAGGAAATACCCTGCGGTCCTTCATGAACGCTGAGAAAGGCTCCTACGCCGTGTCCCGTGCCGTGTCCGTAATTCAAACCGATTTCCCACAAATGTTTACGCGCCAGAGTATCCAGTTGAATTCCCTGTGTTCCCGCCGGAAACGAAGTAATCGCCAGATCGATGTGCCCCTTTAAAATGCGCGTAAAACGGTCTTTCTGTTCATCAGTCGGCTGACCGATAGCAATTGTACGCGTAATGTCGGTGGTTCCGTCCAGATAGTGCCCTCCGGAGTCGATCAGATAAATGCCCGGAGATTTTAATTCCACGTCGGTTTCGGGCGAAGAGGTGTAATGCACAATTGCGCCGTGCTCGTTAAAAGCGGAAATGGTTTCAAAACTCGGTCCCTGGTAAAGCGACTGTTCTGCTCTGAATTTTTCCAGTTGATCGGCGGCGCTCATTTCGGTTACCCCGCCTTGGGGAACGGCTTCTTCCAGCCACTTCAGAAATCTGACCATGGCAATCCCGTCCCTTATGTGGCAGGCTTTAAAACCCGCTAATTCCGTTTGATTTTTAACGGCTTTGAAATGCGTAACCGGACTCGATTTGAAAAATAGTTCACAGCGCTTACGAAGCAACATGACCACCCAGTAATTCACGCTGTCGCCGTCCAGCCAAACACGGGATTTCTTTTTGACTAATTTTGGAAGACGTTTTTTGAAATCGTCATAATCGCGAATTTTAGCCAAATCCTTTAAATGCTTTTTTAGCGCGCGATTGACCTTTTTCTTGTGCAAAAATAGCTCCGCCTCTTCTTCGGTAATCACTGCGTAAGAAATTACTACGGGATTGTACTCCACGTCTCTGGAGCGAATATTGAACGTCCAGGCAATGGAATCGAGAGTCGTTAAAACATGAGCTTCGCATCCTTCGGCAGCCATTTTCTGCCGAATGCGATCCAGTTTACTCTCCACCGATTCGCCGGCGTACTTGTCATCCCACACAACAACAGGATCCAACGGAGGTTCGGGCTGGTCATCCCAGAGTTCATCGACTAAATTTTCTTCAATAAATTTCAGGGTTATCTTGTGCGGATGTAATTCCTTTTGCCATTGTTCCGCCTGCCGGTAACTGATCACTTTGGGATCGATGCCCACGCTGTCGCCCGATTTTAATTCCTGTTTGAGAAACGACAGCATGTCCGGCGTGTCGGGCGTTCCGACCTTGTAAAGATCGATTCCCGTGTCTTTCAATTGCTCCTCTGCTTGCAGAAAATACCGCGAATCCGTCCACAAACCGGCTTTGTCCGGAGTGACAATCACATCGCCGGCTGAACCGTCGAAACCGCTGATCCAGGCGCGCCTCTGCCAGACAGACGGCAGGTACTCGCTGGAATGCGGATCGGTGCTCGGAATAACATAAGCCTGAATCTTATGTTTTTTCATTAAAGCTCTTAATTTTTGTATTCTTTCTTTTATCATCACTCACCTCCGTGGTTATTCGTTAAGCGTGTAAGGGTTAAGGGTTAAGAGTTAAGAGTTAAGCGGTGCAGGTTACAGGTTAAGGATTACTCTGTTACTCGTCACTCGTTACGCATCACGCATTACGCATTACGATTTTATCACTTTGTCACTCGTCACTCATCACGCGTTACGCATCACGGTTTTTTGCATTCCGCTTTCTGACACCCTTTCCCTTTAATCTTTCATCTTTCATCTTTCATCTTTCAATCCCAAAGCACCCAGCTCAAGCCGAACCTTACCCGCCGGTAAAACTCTGGATAACCCTGAATTATGTGGTACCGCAAACCCAGAGGATTGTCCATTTCCATAAAAAACCTGGCGTCCTTTACCGTGGCGACAATCTTGTAACTCAAAAGATAATAACCGTCGCTTTTGCCGCCTGCTTTGTAAAATCGCTCCGCGTAAGGCTGATAGGCGATGTTCTTTTGCGAGCCGTACCACTGAATGGTGCCCGCGGCGTCGATTATCAACCGACCCTTTAACCAGCGGTCATGGTACATTCCCCGCGCAAGAACCGATTGCTCGGCGCCGATCAAATCTCCCGCAAGTCCGAGCTGCGCCCCTAACCTGAATTTAAATTTAAACAATTTTAACGTCGATTGCACCATGGCGACGGCAAAATCGCGTTTCGGACCGGCGTAAAAAGTAGTGCCCGTAAAAACAATTTCATCTTTAATCCGGTGATAAATCAATGAAAACCGATTCCGGTTCCAGCTTAGGGGATTAACGCTAAAAGAAGCCCTGGAAACAAAATGCCGCTCCGCATTCAGATTTCGATTTCCCGAAATGCCTTTAAAATTAAAAAAGCGTTCGTGCACCGTCGGAAAGCGGCTGTATTTTTCCAGATCCAGATTCGCGGAAAATATTTTATTCTTCCAGTTAAAAGAAAAAGAAGGATCCGCCTGATAGGGCTGATTCCAAAAATAATTGAGATTTAGTTTGAATGTGAATTTCAGCGAATCCGCCAAAGAAAAAGCGCCCATCGTTTGCAGATTCAGCTCCGTATCGTCGTATTTCCGGTAGTAAACGCTGCCCCAGCTTTTAGTGTGACCGGCGTTTAGCAGGGTTCTGAAAGCGAATTTACCGGCTTGCCAGTCTTTTATTCCCTGCACAAAATAGCGGTCAAAGCGGATGCGGTAACGTTCGCGGGTATCGGACAAACGGTATTTTCGGCGCGAATCGGAAAATCCGGCGCGCAACTGCCAGTCTGCTTTTGCGTTCTCATTAAAATGGATCAGATGCGTAAAAATGTCTTCGCGAACTTCGTTGTATCTGAATCTGCCAAAATCCTCGCGGTAGGCGTTCGGGAAATCCACGTTTTCGCCGCTTTTGCGATAGAACGCCTGCATCAACAACCGATCCGACAACCGGCGGGTGATGGTTCCGCGATAATGGTTTCCGCGGTAGTAGTTTGGCGTGTAGTCGCGATTAATGCCGCCCAATTGAACGATTGTTTCGGGATTGATTTTTTGGGCAAAGGTAATATCCAAATCGGTGTAACCAAAATCGCCTTCGCGATACATGATGCGGGTGTATGGCTTTTGCGGAAAAAGCTGACGCGAATAAAAGAGGATGGCGGACTGGTTGTTTGTTGTTTTGAGTATGGCTGATTCCGCCGAACCTTCGGGTATTTCCGCCCATTGCAGAGCGTCGGGATAAAGAAAGCGCGTATTGTACATGCCGTTGGTGGGATCGTTCAATAAAAAATCGTTCCAATAAACGGGAGTCTGCTGCGGAAAGAGATGTAAATCGGAAACAAAGCGCGGCATGCCCATGTCCAGAAAATCGAACACCTGCACGTCGGGTTGGACGCGGAAGACGTCTGCCAAACCGTTGTAATTCAGATACAGCAGATCGTCAAAATCGTAAACCGGATTGCTCAGGCTGTCAAATTGATTGCCGTGTTCGTTTAAAAGCGCACGGTAACTTTCTATCGGCGGGATTTTTAGCGCCGGTTGAATACTGTCCGCGGTTTGGGTCTGTTTTCCGGGAAAAACAGTGTCCGGCTCGGCAACAGACTGACTTTTCAATTGACAAAGAAGCAAAAGCGAAATCAAAGCAGAGATTGACAAAAATTGTTTCATAAGTGTTAACAGCTACTTAATGGATTTTCGACAGACCGCACATTTTTACGGTTTGACTATTTAAGGAATAATTTGAGAATAATTTTAAAAGGAAGCAATTGAATTATGGAATTTGAATTCAAAAATCTTTGGCATTCTTTTTAAGCCCGACATGGTTTTTTTGCTTTGCTTTTTGTCAGATTAAACGAATGCGCGATCCGGGCTTAAAAATCAGTTTGAAGATTAATAATGCGCGTAGTCGTTCATCAAATAGTTTTGCACATAATCGCCGATGCCTTCTTCCAATGAGTAAAATTTTTTGTCATAACCCGCCTTGCGCAGTTTTTCCACTCTGGCTTCTGTAAAGTACTGATACCGGTCACGGATCGATTCGGGCATGTCGAAAAATTTGATTTCGGGTTTTTTACCCATTGCTTTAAAGGTGGCGTTAACCAGATCAAGAAAGGTGCGCGCCTTGCCCGTGCCCACGTTAAACAAACCGTTCTTTTCCGGATGATTCAAAAAGAACATGACCACTTCCAGCACATCTTTCACGTAAATAAAGTCTCTCAACTGTTCGCCGTCCTTAAAATCCGGGCGGTGCGATTTGAACAGCCGCACATATCCTGATTCTTTGATCTGATTAAAAGCCTTGAAAACCACGGAAGCCATATCGCCTTTAAAATACTCATTCGGTCCGTAAACGTTAAAAAATTTCAAACCCACAATTTTATCGAACCAGCCTTCGCGCCGCGCTTTCAAATCGAAAAGTTGTTTGGAAAAACCGTACATGTTCATGGGACGCAAAAGAGAAATTTTCGACTCGTCGTCTTCGTAGCCCTGCTCGCCCATGCCGTAAGTAGCGCCGGAGCTGGCGTAAATAAAACGGATGCCGCGCGCCAGAGAATATTCAGCCAGCCGCAGGGTGTAACGATAATTGTTTTCCATCAAATAATTGGTGTCGCGTTCGGTGGTGGCGCTGCAAGCTCCCATGTGAATGATGGCTTTGATGTCCGGGGTTTTCTCCAGATAATCGAACAACTGTTCGCGATCCAGATAATCGTCAATATCGAGATGGCGCAGGTTTTTCCATTTGTCATTGGCGCGTAAAACGTCAACGGCGATTATGTCTTTTTCGCCTTCCCGATTTAATCTGGAAACAATGCAGCTTCCGATGAATCCTGCGGCTCCGGTTACGATAATCATAAAAGGTTCCTGTTTTTGATTTAAACTGCCTGTTCTAATTATTGGTTAAGCGTGTAAGGGTTAAGAGTTAAGCGGCTCACTTGTCACTCTCCGCTCCCTGAGCTTGTCGAAGGGAGCCTGTCGAAGGGAGCCTGTCGAGTTATTCTGTCACGGCTTTCTGACACCCTTTCACTTTTCCCTTTTATCTTTAATCTTTTTCTAACATCTGTTTTACGTAAGGCGGTAAAACAAACGACGCCTGATGAATTTCGGGGCTGTAGTATCTTAATCCGTGTTTCTCGCAAAATTCCCCGACCTTTGCCGCATCGATAGCTTTCGGATTCAGATCGCCTTTTGTTCCGATCTGCGCGCTCCACATTCCGGTGGGATAGGTGGGAACATGAAAAAGCATCACATGGGCGCGCCCCTCCCCGAAGATGTCCCGCAGCGTTTTATGAATTTCGACAAACGTTTTATCATTAAAACGCGGCGCCTCGCCCTGAACCACCAGCACGCCGTTGTCGTTTAAAATTCTGTGACAATTCCGGTAAAATTCCGTGGAAAAAAGACCCTCGGCGGGACCGATCGGATCGGTTGAATCAACCACAATCAGATCATAGGTATCGGCGTCCGACTCCGCAACAAACTTAATGCCGTCTTCGATTTTCAGATTTAGACGGGGATCGTCAAAAGCGGCGGCAATTTGCGGTAAAAACATTTTGGAGGCTTCAATCACTTTTTTATCGATTTCCACCATGGTGACATTTTCCGTTTCGGGATGTTTCAGAACCTCGCGTACAACGCCGCCGTCGCCCCCTCCGATAACCAGAACGTTTTTAACCCGTCCGTGCGCCATCATCAGCGGATGGGACATCATTTCGTGGTAATGAAACTCGTCCTTTTCCGTGCACATAATAATGTTGTCGATGGTCAGGGTTTTCCCGAAGGCATAAGTTTCCAAAACCTTTACCCGCTGAAAGGGCGAACGTTCGTTGTACAAAATTTCTCCGGTGTGGCGCAAAGATAGCGCGATATTTTTATCTTTATCGGTCAGCCAGACGTTTCTTTCGAATCTTCCTTGCTGCATAAATCTGGCGAATTCGTCGCGCATTTCCGTAACGTCAAAATCGATTCGCTTTAAAAGATTTAACGAACCGCGGCGCATTTCCAGGGCGGAATAATTCTGTGCTTTAAACGCATTCTTCAAATGATCAAACGCTTTCCAGGGATCAACCGTGTCGCCGCAAGTGAACAAATCAACTGCGGCGTATTGATATTCGGGCCAGGTGTGTACAGCTAAGTGGCTCTCCTGAATTACAACTACGCCCGAAACGCCGTAAGGCGAAAAATAATGAAAAGTGGAATTAATAATTGTGGCATTGGCGCTGTCCGCGGCTTCTAACATGCCCTGCTCGATTGTTGTTACTTCGTTTAACACATCCGGATCACAGCCCAGAAATTCAACAAGTATATGTTGTCCTAAAGCATTCATTGCAATTTTCCCCGCTCAAAATTCGACCAGTGTTTTGTTTAATTCAATTAACGGAATATACGCTAAATTTGTTAATTTTAGCAACATAAATGATTGTTCACGACAATCGGTAATCAGCCGGCATCCGTTGCCGATAATAAAGCGTGACGCGGCGTAATTTTTAATTTTAAGATTTGATTAAATTTTTTTAAGTTAGTTACAATAAATTGTTGTTTTGGATGCTAAAATATTAATAAATTCAAACAGATTAAACATTAACGCAGAAGGGCTCCACAATGGGTGAACAAAGAAAATTGCACAGGCGGCACCTCATTTATTATCTCCGGGTCTTTGACCGCGAAACGGGCGAAGTAATCGGGCATCTTATCAACATCACTCCCGAGGGCATTATGGTCATAAGCGAGAATCCTCTTGAAACCAACAAGACCTATAAATTAAAGATGGATCTTCCTTCGGATATTTTCGAAAAAACGGAGATTGAATTCGACGCCGAAAGCCGCTGGTGCAAAAAAGACGTCAATCCCGAGTTTTATGACACGGGATTCAGTATTCTCAATCTCTCTTATCATGACGGGCGACTTATTGAAAGACTGATTGATGATTACGGATTTCGTTCCTGAAAATCTTTCCTTAAGCGGAGCAGTTTTATGACCAATCCGTTTCTTATCGGAGAAAAAATCTATCTTCGCTCGCCTTTGCCGGGCGACGAAAAAATCTACGCCCTTTCCGAAAATCACCCCGATGCGCGTTCCTATTTGTACAACGCCTTACCCACCTCCCCGAATTGGCACTGGGAACAGATTCAGAATAAAATGAACGATCACAATACCATCCTGCTTACAATTGCCACAATTAATCCGGATGAGCCCGTCGGCAATACCGCCTTTGTCCGAATCGATTGGGTAGGGCGCATGGCTACCTTTTACATTGCCATTGCGGAGTCCAAAAACCGATCAAAAGGGTACGGCTCCGAAGCGACGCGGCTGATGATTGCCTATGCCTTCGACACCTTAAACTTTAATCGGGTGCAGCTTCACGTAAGCGCGGATAATGAACGCGCGGTTAAAACCTACCAAAAAACCGGTTTCCGGATTGAGGGCACTTTGCGCCAGGCGATGTTCTTCGGAAATCGGTATCACGATTTTTATGTGATGGGAATATTAAAGCAGGATTGGGAAAAAATAAACAGCGGCAAATAACAATTGACCGCTAAAATGAATCGTTCCGTCAAACGCCGGAACCTTCCGCCGCTTCTCCCTTAAAATTTGCAGCCGCGGTTAAGCGTTTTTTCGTCTTACTGCTTTGATCGTTAATTCTGAAATAAAAAAAGGGCTTTCATCCGAAAGCCCTTCCGTTTATGCGTGATCACTTTAAACTTAAGCGTTGGCTTTTTCAAATTTTTTCATAAAATCCGTCAATTTTTCCACGGCTTCCAGGGGAACAGCATTGTAAACCGAAGCGCG